>NZ_JACHYV010000021.1:0-122240 GCF_014193135.1 Rhizobium sp. BK049 | reverse complement strand
GAGGGCAAGCTGCGTATAGCATCGGGACATGCCAAAATCTCCAAAGTGAAGCCATTGAAATCATTGGCATGTCGCACTTGGAAATAGAATGTACCTAATCCATGACGTAAATCGCATAACTTTCGACCGCCAAATGATCCAGCAACCTGTCGACGATATTGGCGACGCCGCCAAACGTATAGGCAAAGTTGCTATGATCGGGAGATGCACTTTGTCCGTAGCCCGGATAGTCTGGCGCGATGACGTGGTATCGATCTGCAAGGAGCGGGATCAGATTACGGAACATGTGGGATGACGTCGGAAAACCATGAAGCAGCAGCACGACCGGAGCGTCGGCCGGCCCCGCTTCCCGGTAGAAGATATCGAGACCCTCGATCTTTGCGGTTCGGTAGTGAACGGGAACCGGAACCTCGCGAACGTACGTCGTGGCCTGCGCGGGAAGCGCTGACGCCACAGTTGCGGCAGTCATGCTGGCGGTCGCCAGCATCAGGCACATAATCAAGCTACGCATGACGGTCTCCCTATAAGTCGAGATGAAAAAATGATCTCAAATGAGGGCTGCTGTCGGTCGTTCAGACGCGCACGCGCCGTGGCGATTAACAACGTCCCCGGAGGCTGTTGCCTCTGGTCAGGAATGGCAGTGATGTAGAATTTCGTTGCACGTGAATGCTCGATGTGAAGGCGACGAGGGACCCGCTGAGCTCACCGTTCCTCAAAGGCTTCGACGTTTAGGAGTAAGCCGGTTTGTGGCCTCGCTCAATTGCGATCTAGGTCACGCTTAACTAGACGATGGCATTGCAACCATAGACCTTCGTATATCGATTTTCCCTTACCCAAGCCACAGAAATCCCGTAACTATTTCCGACGGACGATCGGCCATCTTTCGACATTTCCTGACATGGAGTCGGAACGTTTGAGCTCCGTAACGTCTCAAACACTGAACGGAGTGTGCGGTGGAACGAGAACCGGAAACCGATCCCATTATCGATATGATCCCCGCCATGGCGTGGTCCGCAACGTCGGAAGGCATGTTGGATTTTGCCAACCAGCATTTTCTCGAGTTTATCGGGGCGCCGCTTGAGGAAATCTCCGGAGTGGGATTCTACAAGCTGTTTCATCCCGACGACACGTCACATCTCGCTTCGGAATGGCACGACATCATGGCCTCGAAACATGCCAGAGAGGTCGTGGGCAGGCTCAGGCGCGCAGATGGTCAATATCGTTGGTGCACGCTTCGGCAGAAGCCGCGGCTCGATACCGAAGGGAATGTCGTGAGATGGTATGGTGTGGTCCTCGATATAGAAGACCGCAAACAGGCCGAAAACGCATTGAAAGAAACGAAGACAGCACTTGCAGCCAGCGAGGAAAATCTCAGCCTCATCATCAATTCGCTGCCTGTTCTCGTATGGTCGGCGCGGCCGGATGGTAGCGCTGATTTTGTCAATAAAAGCTGGCTGGACTACGCGGGTCGTCCTGCAGACCAAATCCTCGAGTGGGGTTTTCTGGAGCTTTACCACCCGGACGATATTCCGGGCATGGTGGACATCTGGAAGAGAGACCTCGAGCATTCCGACCACACCGTTCTGAAGGGGCGCATCCGTGGAGCCGACGGCAACTACCGTTGGTTCTATTTCTCAGGCCGCAAGCTGGTTGATGCCAACGGGGTCGTGCGATGGTTTGGCTGCAATATCGATATCGAAGACCTGCAACGTGCGGAGATTGCTCTTCGAGAAAGCGAAGCAGCGCTCAGGGAAAGCGAACACAAACTCAACCTTATCATCAACACGATACCCGCCATGGCTTGGTCCTGCACCTCGGATGGCCGGCTTGAATATTTTAATCGAAACTTGATCGATTATGTCGGTCTACCTTTTGAAGAGATCGTCGGCTTCGGTTTTTATCGCATGTTTCATCCTGATGATGTCGAGCTGATGCGTATGGCCTGGGACGATATCGTAGCCTCAAAAAAAAGCCGCCCGGTAGACGCCCGTATCAGACGCGCCGATGGCGAATATCGGTGGTTTAACCTTCGACAAAGCCCTCTTCTGGATTCAGATGGAAATGTTGTGAGATGGTACGGCGTCGTCGTGGACATCGAGGATCGCAAACGGGCGGAAGAGTCCTTGCGGCAAAGCCAGAGTGACCTCGCGCATGTGACCCGAATGACCGCCACAGGTGAACTCGCCGTTTCGATTGCCCATGAAGTCAATCAGCCGCTAATGGCAATCGTCACGAATGCCGGCACATGTCTGCGCTGGCTGCAACCGGGGCATACCGATATCGAACAGGCCCGGCTCGCGGCGGAGAGGATCGTCAACGATGGTCATCGCGCCGGCGACATCATCGCAAGTATCAGAGCACTGGCTCAGAAGTCACCAGCCCGGATGGAGCGAACTGACTTGAGGGGCGCCGTGCGTGATGTGCTGGATCTTTTGAGAGGGGAACTTCGTCACCGAGAGATCGAACTCGATCTCGATCTTCCGAAATGGCCTCTGGAGGTCATTGGAGATCGAACTCAGCTGCAACAGGTAGTTCTGAACTTGGTCATGAACAGCGCCGAAGCGATGGCCGCTGCTTCAAGCGAAAGACGTATCAGGATCAGATGCACCGAGGACGAGCAGCAATTCGTGAGAGTGAGTGTCTCGGACTCGGGGCGCGGTGTTCCTCCCGACGAGTTGGACCGAGTGTTCGAAGCATTTTACAGCACGAAGGCCGACGGTATCGGGATGGGACTTTCCATATGCCGCTCCATTATTGAAGCCCATGGGGGTCGGATTTGGGGTTCGTCGGCAGATAGTCAGATTGGTACTGTGTTTACGTTTACATTGCCCATGGCGGAGGTCACAGCCGACTATGATCGATGATCGCAAAAGAAGCCCGCCGACCGTCATCATCATAGATGACGACGAAAGCGTCCGCGAAGCTTTGAGGGGATTGTTCGCATCCGTAGGGCTTGCCACTGAAACCCATTGCTCGGTGCCGGAGTTCCTTTCTGCGGATGATCCCGACCGCGCAGGTTGTATTGTTCTGGATATTCGTCTGCCAGGCCAGAGCGGTCTGGAGTTTCAAGAAGCTCTGACGAAAAGCCGACATCCAAGGTCGGTGGTGCTGATCAGCGCCCATGTAGATGTCGCGATGGCGGTCCGCGCAATGAAAGCCGGAGCTATTGATGTCCTGACAAAGCCCGTGCGCGAACAGGATTTACTGGAGGCGGTAAACCGCGCTTTGGCGGATGATGATGCTCGACGCAAAGAAGCAAACCAAATGGCTGGGTTGCGCTTGAGGCATTCCAAGCTTACCGAGCGTGAGCGGCAGATCATGGCATTGGTCGTCGCCGGGAAACTGAACAAGCAGATTGCGGCTGAGGTTCAGCTCGCCGAGGCCACCGTAAAGCTTCATCGCGGCCACATGATGCGGAAAATGCACGCATCGTCAGTTGCAGATTTGGTTAGGATCGCTGGCATTCTGGAGGACTGAAGCAGCTATTTGGAAAAAACGGGGTTCTGTCACTTGCAAGAGCTGAGGTTCCTACATCGACAGATGGTGATGAGCCGGTACTTTTGTGCCACAATCCGGACCTGAAAACTCGCGCATCGAGTTGAACGTCTTCTACTGAGTGAACGATCACCGAGAGCTGCCAGTCCGCTACGGGCCCAAATCTGCCGTTCCTCTCGCCGAGCCCAGCGAGCGCTTCTGTAGGCGCGGAGGTGACGTCTAAAAGGATTGGTCGCTGGACGTGCGGCCTACGATCGCATTATCGGCAGCAAACCCGGCCGCCGCTCACCCATTCCCTGCGGAACGAGCGATAGAGTTCGGATACCCGCCTCGTCGGCGGCACGCAGAAGCACTTCGCGGAATTGTTCCGGGGCAATTTTGCCGGTGATGGCGTCGACGCAGGCTTTGACGGCAGCCATGTATTCCTCGCCGTCATCGCAAGGCCAGTCGTTCATGAGGAGGCGCGCCGCGTCGCCCAACGTCCACACGATCTTGCGAGATTTCGGACCCCGCAAAGCAAACCCGACAGGCGTGAATGCTGATGATGTATTCCAGCACATTTTCCCCGACCCCTCAACGCACGGATACTGCAGTCCCCATGTTCAATGTACGCGCGTATTTGGAAATTTGGAATTGAAATTTGTCGTGAGGCACGGCTTGAACGCGAATTTGTGAATGAGAGTTCGCCGTAATTCGGCGCTTACGCTGACGGGGCCGCTGCACAGAGCAGAGGGAGCGCCAATCCAAATCATATCAAAACGCAAACCCTCGCACACGTCCCGACGTTTCGGCTGTACCTGCGCGCTTTTGGGGATCTGAGATCCGATCTCGCGGTATGTGCCGATGCGTTAGGTTGTCGGCTTCACCCTGCTTTTTGTTGGCGCAGGTTTCAGGCGGATGCGAAACGGACGGCCTTCGGCATGATCGACCTCGAAGGCGTTCGTCTTCCTAACCAAATCGCTCAACTTCTTGAATCCGAACGTCCGTGGGTCGAAGTCAGATGCCAGATTGGCAAGTTGCGTTCCAACTGCGCCAAGCGGGATCCATCCATCCTCGGTCTCCATCTCGGCGATTACTCTTTTGATGATCGGTGTTGCGGCGCTGGGCGGCCGCAATGAAGACACCGCCTGTGCTGCGTCCGCGCCATTCGACACGACCGAAGGCGCCAGATTTTCGGTGTAGATAAATCGACGGCATGCCTGGCGGAAGCTCTCCGGGGTCTTCTGCTCCCCGAATCCGAAGACATCGATCCCTTGTTCCCGGATGCGTGAGGCGAGACGCGTGAAATCGCTGTCGGATGACACCAGGCAGAAGCCGTCAAAGCGGCCGCTGTGGAGCAAATCCATCGCATCGATAACAAGCGTGATGTCGGACGCGTTTTTACCCGTGGTGTAGGCAAACTGTTGTTGAGGGATGATCGCGTGTCTTGCAAGGACGTCGATCCATGCCTTGGAGCGAGCATTGGCGAAGTCGCCATAGATGCGCCGCACGCTCGCTTCACCGATCTTGGCTATTTCCTCGAACAGACCGTCGACGATCTTTGCGGAGGCGTTGTCGGCATCGATTAGGACAGCAAGACGTGGCGAGCGTGGTTCAGGCATGTCGAAGCTCCGTGGTGATTGATGGATTCAGATTTAAGCTGGCCGACTTCATACAAACGGCATCACTCATGCAAAGGAAGCAGCTAAAGGGGCGCCATCAAATGGAGTGCCGTGCGGCCCCCTCATCCGATCCTTCGGGCCACCGACCGGGGTTGAGCCACGGGTCTCAACCCGTCCTTCGGACCCCCGCTGGGGAGAAGAGGGAGCAAGGGCCCGCTGGCACTTCCCGAACGAAGAACCGGCTTAGTTCAAAGACAATCCGGCCAACAGCGTCGGCATTCTCCCTCTTCTCCCCAGCGGCAGGGTAGCCCCGAGGGTCGATGAAAGCGGATGCCTTCCTGCACCCCGAAATCATCCCACCCAGTTGTTAGCGGCATACCAATCTCCCATTTCACTCTTCACGTCGCCACCCCTACCGCAACTCAGCGCTCACCCGAAAAATGCCGCCGGCCGAGGCATCCGAGCAGACGACGAAGGTGGAGCCTTCCTGCGCCATGAAGGCGACGTTGCCGCCGGCTTCGCAGGGGGTGGCGCTCCATTGCAGGATGATGTCGCCATTGTTGGGCAGTTTCTCCGGCATCAGCTTGACCGCGCTCGCCATCCATTCCGTCGCCGATGGCAGGTGGACG
This sequence comes from Rhizobium sp. BK049, assembly GCF_014193135.1. NCBI lineage: Bacteria > Pseudomonadati > Pseudomonadota > Alphaproteobacteria > Hyphomicrobiales > Rhizobiaceae > Rhizobium > Rhizobium sp. BK049. The sequence continues at coordinate 116,515 of NZ_JACHYV010000021.1, read as the reverse complement.
GGGGCGTTCAGCTGTTTCGACAGCCAGGCGGTATAGTTCTGTGCCTCGGCGAGCGGCACGTCGTCGGCCGGCTGCTCGGGATTGCCGGCATAGGCCTGTGCGGAGGCCGGGTCGGCGTTGGCGGTGTAATATTCTGCCATCTCGGCGCGGGTGACCGCTCTCGCCTGCATGCAGAAGGATTTTTCGACCTTCACCGCGCCATTGGCGACGCCGAGCATGCCGCCGAGCTCCTTCAGCGACGAGGTCATCAGCCGGACATTGTCGAGCGAATAGCTGCCGGCCGGGATAGTCTCGAAGGCGACATTCGGCGCGACTGGGCAGAAGCCGCGCGCCGCCAGAGCTTCGAGGTCGGTCAGGATCGGCTGGTAGGCTGCGATGGCGAGCTTGTAGGCTTCAGCGGTATAGCGACCGTCGGCCTCGGTGAGCTTCGGCGCCAGCGCGGCAAGCGTCGGATCGGCGGGGCCGGCGCGCGTCGCCAGCGAGGCGTGGAGATCAGTGACTTTCTGCCTGAGCGCCGTCGCCTCGTCCTTGGCCGCCATCACATCCGATATCAGCGTGGCGAAGATTTTGGCGGCGTCGCCGTAGCCCGAGGTCGCGGCCGGCAGCTGCCATTGCTCGGCCTTGGCCTTGGCCTCGGTCATCAGGCCGCTCGCCTTGGCGACGTCGGGGCTGTCGCCGGCGCCGATGCGGGTGACGGTTTCGCGTTTTGCCGCGGCATCCTTTTCGGCCGCCGTCAGCGCCGTCAGCGCCTTGGCGAGATCGTCGTAAGCCGTTTTCGCAGCCTCGTAATTATCGACCGCGCCATGCATCTGCTGGGCGGCGGCGCTATCGGCCGCGGCCTTCATCTTGCTGTCGGCCTCGGCAAAACTCGGGGCCTTGTCGCCGCCGGCGGCGGCAGCAGCCGATTTGGCCTTTTCGGCATTTTCTTTCGAGATGGCGATTAGCGACTTGCCGAGGCTGATGGCCGCCTTCTGGTAACCGGGAAGCGCCTTCTTATAGTCTTCGTCCTTGAGCAGGGCATTGGCTTCGGTCAGTGCCGCGGCGCCGGCATCATAGGAAAGCTTCGCCTCATCGCCGGACGGGCGTTCCGGCGCCTTGGCGGCGATGGCTTTGTCCCTGCGGCTTTCGGCCTCCTTCTTCCAGGTGCCGACATCGGCGACGAGCTTGGGGTCCGGGCGCAGCAGCTTCGGGATGGTGACGACGCCGACGCCGATGCAGATCAGGAGCAGCGCACCAATCATCGAGAAATGCGCGAGCGTCCATTTCTTCCGCTTCGGAGCTTCCGGCTGTTGCGGCATGCCGCCGCGCGGATCCCAGGCCATCGGCTGGATGCCGGTCGTCACGCGGCTGAATTCGCCGAGCGCATCGGCGCCCATGCGCGGGCGCTGGGCCGGGTCGCGGCTCAGCATTCTTTCGACCAGGCTGGCAAGCCCCTCGGGAAAACCGGGGATCAGCACGTCGAGGCGCGGGAAGATGTTGGAGGGGTCGAGATGGATGTTCTTCCAGCTCTGCTCGCGCTGGTGTTCGTCCTCCCAGACCATGACGCTGTCGAAGACGCTGGCATAGGTCTGCCGCGGCAGGAAGAGCTTGTAGGCGATCATGCCCATCGCATAGATGTCAAGCGCGGCGGAAGCCGAGAAGGTGCCGCTGGCGTAGATCTCCGGCGCGCCGAATTCCGGCGCATAGGGTGGAATGATGTGCTCGCCGATCTTGGAGATCAGGTGCAGGTTGCCGATCCGGACCGAGAGGCCGGAATAATCCTCCGATACGTAGATGCACTGGTCGGTCAGCGCGTTGTGGGCGTAACCCGCCCCGTGCAGCGTCGCCAGCCCTTCGAGGATATGACGGCCGATCTCGATGGCGCGGTCATAGGCGACCATCTCGGTTTCCTCGAGATATTGGTGCAGCGTCTTCGACGGCCGCTTCTCGACGATGTAGAAATTGTCGTCTTCCGGCGACGGCGGGATGAGGTCCTCGATTTCGACGAAGCGCCGCGCCGTCAGCGACTTGGCCTCGTTGACCGAGATCCAGACCCGCTCGAAGCGGGCCTTGTCCAGTTTCAGCGCCACGTCAGGCGCGACGATGAAGACCGAACGATCCATCCGCTTGTCCTGCGCCGGATAGACGATGAACTCGTTCTCATAGACCGGCTCGCCGATCGTGTAGCGGGCGATCAGATCACTTCTCATGCACGTGTCCCCCTGCCATTTTGTCTTCATCAAAGCGCATGTCATTCACCCGCCAGAAGCGGATCGCCGATCAGGCCGGCGGCGAGAAAGAGGCCGGTTTTCGTATCGCGAAGCGCGAAGGCGAAACGGGCATCTGCGCTCACCCGCACCAGTTTCGGATCGATGCTGCGCTCGGTCACCACGGCCGTTGCCGCCGCCGCTTCCGTGCCGTTTTCATCGACCTTGATCATCGTCTTCTGCAGAACGCGCGACAAGCTGATGTTTTCCGTGGTGAACCCGGGAAAAGCCGCATCGCTCGCCTTTTCGGGCGAAAGCCCCATCGCGTGGAGTGTCGGCATCAAATCACGCCCGTCGTTGAGGGAAAAGCGGGGCAGGAAGATTTCCCCCTTGGCGGGTTCGAATTTCTCGCCTTGAAGCCAGGACCCAAGGGTTTTGAGATCGGCGCCGCCGACGCCCTTTTCGGAGCGCGCCGCGATCACCACCATGCGGTAGGTTTCACCTGCATAGGCGAGGTCGACGGCTGCGAAACGATCGTCGACGCGGAATTTCTGGCCGTCGCCGGCAAGATGCATCATCGGCACGGAGACCGTCGAGCCATCCGGCCGCCGGAACGGGGCTGCCGGGCTCTGAGCCTCGAAGGCGGTTTTCCAGCGGGCCTTGAAGGAGAGCGCCCCGAGGCTGATGAAGCCGCCGCCGGGCGGCGTTTCCAGGATCGCAGGGATGGCGTCGCGCGTCGCCTGCCTGACCCAGCCGTTGATATGCTCGACGGATTGGGGTTCGTCGAGATCCTCGATCGACGGCTTGATGCGGTGACCGGCCAGCATGGAGAGAGCATCGGGAACGAGCGCCAGCTTGTCGTCGAAGACGATCGCAACGCCTGAAGCCAACGGCGCATCGGCCGCCGGCGGCGTCTTCGGGTTCATCTCGTCGAGCACCTTCTCCGGCCCCTTTACCGCATCGCCGAAACCCAGGCCCCTGGCGATGGCCGCCTTGCCCGCGTCCGAGGCGCCGAGGCCTGCGAGACCGAGCGCGGCAGCAAGGCTTGCCGGCGACACCATGATGTTGGCCGCCCCTTCCTTGGCCAGCGTGCGGTCGATCAGATCGACGGCAAGCCCGGCCTGGGCGGCAAGCACCGCCCTGGTGTCAGTGGCGTCGCCCGCATGGGCGGGCGCCAGCGCCATCAGGGAAGCGGCAAGGCCGGCCAGCAGAATGGATTTCGACATCATTCGCTCCTCTTTCAGCGGATGCGATAGAATTTGGAATCGAACGACCATTTGCCCTGGACGCCGGTCTCGTCGTCGCCGACGATCCTGAGGCTGCGGGCAAGGTCGTAGACATAGTTGAAGGCAGCGCGCTGGCCGACGAGCGGTGTCGGCACGTCAGGCAGGTCGAGCACTTCGATCGGCTTGTCGCTGAGGATGGCGACGACCATGCCGACGCCGGCCGGCCCCTCCACCACATATTCAAAGCCGATATAGGGATTGCGGGCATCCGGCACGACCACCGGCCGTGCCGGATCGAGCCTGTTGTCGCCGCCCTTGGCCGTGGGTTTCAGGCCCATCGAGCGCTTGTTCGGATAGAGCTGCGTCAGCTTGCCGGCGGCGTCGATATCGACGAGGATCAGATAGCCTGATTTCTTGGTGGAGACGCGCATCGCCACCTTGTCGCCGATGCTGACCGAGGTGCCGGGCAGCACGTCGACGGCAACACCCGCCTCATTGTCGGTCTTCAACGTGTTTTCGACGGCGGCGACCGGCGTCTTTGCCTCCTCGCCGGTGATGACGTCGCGGCCAAGCGCATCCGGCAGGCCGTAGAATTGCGGCACCGGCGTGAAGCGGCAATCCTCGGAATGCGCCCGGCAATATTCGTCGGATTTGCGCCTGACATAATCGAGCAGGGCGGCGTTGCTGACGTCAGGCTTGTCGGAAGCGCGCGCCACCCCTTCCTGCACGCCTTCGATGAAGCGGCGGGTGAAGACCCCGAGCGGCGGGTTGGCCTCAGTATCGACCAGCGCCCATTGCCCTGCGTTGACGGCCGACCAGACCATCGCCGTTTCGCCGCCGAAGGAGAACTTGGCTTCCTTGCCGGAGCGGTTCGGCGGCTGCAGCGACGCCAAAGCCGGGCCGAGGCAGCGCACCGTGCCGCCGGCGGGTGCGGCCACCGCACTGCGGCTGCCGGGACCGACATGGCAGGCATCGATCAGCAGCGTGACACGGCGGTCCTTGAGGCTGTTCAGCCGGGCGGCGATTTCGGTCTCGCGGATCTGATTAGTGACGGTCACTTTGCCGCCGTCGCGCACCAGCTTGGCATCGGCGGCAACCAGCGTCGGGCTCGTCGTCGCCTCGGCGCCCATTTCCTCGGAGCCCTGGCCGCTGAAATAGAGGAAGACGCGGCTGCCGGCCTCAGACTGGCGCACCAGCCAGTCGTCGATTTCGGCAAGGATCGCCGCGCGGCTGGCCTTGCGGTTGGTGAGCGTATGGATCTGTTCGGGACGGTAGCCGACCGTCTTGACGAGGAAGAGCTGCATCGCCTTCACATCGTCGACCGAGCCCGTCAGCTTCGCCTCGCGCATTTCATAGTCGTCGATGCCGATCAGAAGCGCGCGGTCGCCGGGAGAACGCACGGCCATAGGCAGCTCGGCAGCCGGCGCTTGAACCTCTGGCTGGTTGCCCTCGGGCGAAGCGGCTGCCGGAGTCTCCGTCGTTACCGCAGGCGCCTTCGTGGCGTCGGGCGGCGTGGTGATCGTAAGGTTGGCCTCGATCTGTCCGGCCGGCGTCTTTTTCTGCGTCGTCCCGGCCGTCGGCTCGCTCGCTGCAGGCCGCCGCTTGATGTCGATCGCCGCCACCTGGTCGCCGGCGGAAGCGCCTGAGGCGTCGGGCGCATTCGGCACGTCGCCATCGGTCTTCTCGGCGATCCAGTCGCGGAAAGCGGCGACGCGGGTGTAGACGCCGTAATGTTCGGCCTCGGCGCAGCCTGCGCCCCAGCTGACGATCCCGAGCTGAATCCAGCGCTTGTCGGGGCGCTGCGCGACCAGCGGTCCGCCACTGTCACCCTGGCAGGCGTCCTTGCCGCCCTCGGCATAACCGGCGCAGACATTGCGCTCGTCGATCGGGTTCATGCGCATCGAGCTTTCGCGGTAGGCGGCGCGGCAATCCTCGCGCGAGACGAGCGGCAGCTCGACCTCCTGCAGTTCGGTCGGCAGGTATTTGTCATCCCAGCCGTGATCGGCCTTTGTGTACCCCCAGCCGGTGACGACGGCCGTGTGGCCGGGGGCTTCCACGGCCTCATCCGAAACCGAGGCAAGGATTGCCGGCTTCGAGACGGCAGGTTCGGCAAGCTTGATCAGGGCGATGTCGTTGGCGAAGACCTTGCGGTCGAAATCCTCGTGGATGATCACATCTGCGACGGACAGTCCCGGCTTATCAGGCCCGTCGACCGAGATCACCTTGTCGACCTTCTGCTTTCCCTCGACGATCAAGAGGTCGCGGGCGAAGAGATCCTGCTTGCCGGAACGGCCGCTGGTGACGCAATGGGCGGCGGTCAGGATCCAGCGCGAGGAGATCAGCGAGCCGCCGCAATGGCCGCCGAAGCGGCCGCGCTGCTCGGGATCGGGCGCCAGGATCTTCACCTGCCAGGGCCATTCGCCTTTCTTCGCCGCCTGGCCGCCGATCACCCGCCCGCCATCCTCGCCGGCGAAATCCGTGTCCTGCTGCGCCAGGGCGGGAGTGGTCAGAAGCAGAAGGACGGCCGCAATGTTGAGGACCCTGCTGATCGACGTGCTCATAGCCTGGCTCCGGCGGAGGTATAGAGGACCGTAAATCCGAGGCGCGCGCCCTCGGGCAGAAGCTCGCCGAGATGTCTGGCGATGTTGCCGGCGGTGCGGCGCCTGTCGTTCTGTTTCAGGAACTCGACCAAACCAGGCATCGGCTGATCGGCGGTGACGGCGACGAGCAGGTCGGTGCCGAAGGGGGCGACGACGGAAAGGTCGAGATCGAAGGTTGCGGACAAGTCGGCATCGGCTTCCCTGTCGCCGGGATAGAGGAACTGCACGGTGCCGTCGCCGGTGACGTCGAACAGCACAAGCTTGCGCCCGGCGAGATCGGAAACCGTGACGCCGACGCGCTCGCCGTCGCGATGGACCTTGTCGGAGGGTGTCACCCGCACGGTCTGCGGGTTGATCTCCGACAGCCGCTTCAGCGTGTCGAGCGCGGCCATCCGGTCGACGACGAAGGGCATGTCGCCGGCGCCGACTTCGGAGGCGACGACATCGCCGCCAGCGATCGCCTCATGCTTTTGCGAATCGAAGACGAGTTCGGCATGGGCGCTATCCGTCAAGTTGAACGGCGTGACGGCCGGATCGATACCCTGCAGTACCGGCTCGGAACCGAGGGCGCCGACGGTGATCGGGGCTGGCTCGGGCGGCGGTGGCGGCACGTTCAATGTCTGCGCTTCCGCCGGGCCTGCCGTGTCATAGGCATAGACGACGGCGTGGTCGAGATCCGCCCCGGGCGAGCTTTGCGTGAAGATGTTCTGCCGCTGGTCGGTGAACTGATAGACCGACTGGCGCACATATTCGAACAGCTCGCGGCGGGTCACGGCGCCATCGGCGTTGCGGTCGGCCGCCCCTTCGAAGGCGCGGGCGGTGGCATAGCTCAGCGCCCCGCGCTTCTCAGCAATACCGGGAATCGAGATCTCCGGCGATTTGGTGTTGTCGTCGACGGCGGCCAGGAAGGTCAGCCGCTTGTAATCGAAGCCGGTGGAGAGGGCATCTGATGTGGTCGAAATCGGCGCGAGGTCATCCTCCTCGATCGTATAGGACGGCGCCTGGCGCCAGGTGATCTCGGCGCCGCGCGGATCGACGTTGCGGGTCATGCCGCCGGCATGGCAGGTATCGGCGATGAACAGGACCTCGGCGCCTTTTTGCTCCAGCTTGTGGATCAGCACCTTGAATTCGTCGCCGAAGATGCGCTCGCGCGATCCGGGCAGCCTCGTATCGAAGCCGGCCAGCACATAGACCTCGTCGCGACCGCTCGGTTTCGAGCCTTTGACGCGCTCCGGCTCGCTCGATCCATGACCGGCAATGCCGAGCACGATGAGATCGCCCTCGCCTGCCCTTTCCGTGACGGCGCCGATCGCATCGAAGATGCCCTGGCGATCGGCGGCGCCGTTCTTCAAGAGCGTCACGTCATCAACGCCGAGCGAGCGCAGCGACAGGGAAAGATCCTCGGCATCGGCGACGGCGCCGTGCAGCGGCGGGACATTGCGATAGAGATCGATGCCGATCAGAACGGCTCTGACCGTGCCGCGCTCGGGAGCTTCGATCGTCCTGGCAAGGCCATCGGTGCCCGCCAGGGCAAGAAGGGCGAGTGCGGCGGCCATGGGAGCGAATGTGGACATGGCCGGTTCCCCCTCGCCCGCTCTATTCGCGGCGCCATTCGACGCGGCGGTTGAGCGCGTCGATGTCGTCTTCGGTGAGGTTGGCGGTGGCGGTCACGTCCACCGGCTCGGAGGCGCCGCGGCCTTCGGCATCGATCGTGGCGTCGATGCCGTGGTTTTTCAGGAAATCGGCAACGGCCTGGGCGCGGCGCTCGGAGAGCTTCTGATTATAATCGTCGCCGCCCTTGCGATCCGTATGGCCGATGAGGATGATGCGGCCGGGCTTCTGCTCCTTCAGCGCTTCCAGCAATTCCTCAGCGGCTTCGGTGCCTATCGAGGTGAAGGTCGACTTGTCGAAATCGAAGGTGATCGGCACCGGGATGGAGACCGGCACGATGCCGCGCACATTTTCCGAATAGATGCCGCCGAGCACGCCGCTGCGGTGATCCTTCTCGGCCGGCACGAAGCTGCCCTGCGGATTGTCACTGGTCGGGTTGGCGGCAAGAATCCGGGCCTGGGCGGCGCGCTGGATGAGATCGGAGATCGTATCGGCCGGCGGCGCCTTCGGCGTGCGGGTCTCGTTCTTGATGATTTCGATCGCCTGCTGGTAATCGGCGGCGGCATCGGCAAAGCGGCGGGCGGAGAAATAGATCTCGCCGAGCGTGGCGGAGGCCTGCCAGAGCACCTGCGGGCTGTCGGCGGCGACGAGCAGCGGCTCATATTCGGCGACCGGCTTGTCGGCCGCCATCATCTCCTGAGCGGCGGCAAGCCTCAGGGCTGCGACGCGGCGCTGGGCATTCACCTGAAACTGGCCGCATTCGGCGCTGACGGCGATGGCATCGGCCTCGGAAGCGGCAGCGGTGATGTCCTTGGCGGCAACGGCGGTGTTCAGCTTGTCGAGCAGGGCATTGCAGGCCGGCGTATCGGCATTGGCAACCTCGATCTCCTCTCCGGCCTGGCCGGGTTCGGCCGAACGGCCGAAGCTCAACGGCGGCATCTTGATGCTGAAACCGCCGGGAAGCTTGAATTGCGGCATCTTGATCTGCGGCATCGGCAGTTTCGGCATATTGGTCTGGGCAGACTGGGCCGGCTGCTTGTACGGCTGCTGATATTGGCTCGGTTGTTTATATTGGCTGGGGCGGGTGGAGGCGGTGGTGTCGGCGGGGCCGATCAGCTGCAGCTCGTCGGCGGCGAGCTCCTGGCCGGGCGCCAGATTGGTGACGATCTTGTATTTCTTCGGCGGCTGTGTGGTCGCCTGTTCGACGGGTTTGGGCGCCGGCTTCGGCTTTTCGATCACCTCAGGCTTTTTGGCGACATCGGGTTTGACGGCCGGTTTCGGTTTGGGAGCGGCCGGCGGTTTCGGTGCAACGGGCGGCTTTGCCGCCTGTTCGACCGGCGCGGGTTTTGCGGTGGGAACGGCGGCGACGGGGGGCACCGCGGAGGGCGGCAGGGCCGCCGTGCTGTCGACGGTGGTCAGCGTCAGCGTCTTGCTGCTGATCTTGGTGCCGAGGCTGCGGGCTTCTTCGAGGCTGCGGGAGACGGCATCCATGCCGCCGTCGATCGAGCGGAACATGCCGCTGCCGCTGCTGCCGAGATCGGCGAAGATCGTCAGCGGCTTGGAGGAATAGAAGACCTTGATCTGTTCCTGCCCGACCGGGCCGGACACCTGCAGCCTGGCGCCGCTTGCCGGATCCGGCACCTGCACGCGCTTGCCGGCGGCAACGAGGGCATCGGTCTGATACTTGTTCGGGAAGAGCTTGGTGACGGAGCCGTTCGGCGAGACGTTCAGCACCGTAACATAGGCGTTCTCAGTCGACTGGATGAAGAGGCCGACGACTTCGCCGATGGCATATTTCGCCTCGGCGCGGTCGAAGGTGATGCTGACGGGCCCGCTCTGAGCCGGCGCTTCCGTCAGCGTGCGTTCGTTCTGCGCCCCGACCTCGGCGATCGGCGAAAAAAGCGAAAGACACGTGGCTGCGGCTAGGATGGCTTTGCGGCTGAGCATCGGAACCTCCCCCTTCGAACAATCTCACACTGTGCTGAAGATGAGAATAGCACTGACCGGCGAAATTGGGATCGTTTTGGCTGTCTTGCTTCAGGGAGGGTTACAAATTATTTGGAGCCGCGAAGATTGCGCCAAGGCAGAGACGCGACAAGACTCGCGGCCGAAAATATCCGGCGTCCGTTTATAGTCGGACTGGACTGGAGGGAGGGCGTTAGTTCTTCGGCTTCTGGCCGGCGGATTTCAGAATCGAGATCAGGTCGCTCATTCCTTCCGGAGAGGAATTGTAGAGCCAGAGAATATCCGGATTGTCCGAAGTGAATTCCTTGCCGGAGCCCGAGCCCATGTCGCGGCCGGGCGAGGTCGTCTCCGGCAGCTTGCTCTGGCCGGGTGTGAGCCCCTCGGCGCGTTCATGGTCGGCGATGATAGCAACGGCGGAGGCAAAGGCCTTTTCATCGTGCTGGCGCAGCGCCGCAAGCGTCGGGTTTCGCGCCGCCAGCGCATCCTCGACCGGCCCGGCAAACCCGAGGCCTGGCGTCGCAAGCGTCAGAGCCATGCCGATCGACAAGCTTATGAGCCGGGATTTCTTCATCGTCGTCACATCCGTCCAAGGGGGCGCCATCGCGCGACTAAACAACAATAGGGAGAGGCCGGATGGAAGGCAACGGCGCTCGGCGCCAATCGATTGGGAGGGGTGAAATCGGCTGGAGAGAGGTCAGAGTATCTTCAGCTGCTGCAGGCTGAGCCGGAGATTGCGCAGCATCTCGCCGAAGATTTCCTCGATCCTGCCGGTCGACCAGACCACCATCGTGCCATAAGGCGAGCGCTTGCGCTGCATGAAGCCGGCTGTCTCGAAATCGATCAGCGTCTTGCGGCAGGTCTCGCTCGACATGACGGCGACCAGGAAACGGGCGAGATTGGACTGGTCGATGGCGCCTGATTTTTCCGCCCAGTTCTGGATCAGCCGCGGCTTGGTATCGGCGGTGAACATCGAGGCGAGCGCGCGCTCCTGCGAAAGGCCGAGGCGCTGCAGCTTGGCCGGATCGCGGGTGAGCGACACCACGTAATCATTGTGCAGATCGGCGAAGCGCTCGATATCGTCCGCCGTGTTGATGCCGAAGACCTTCATCGAATAGAGAAATTCGGCCATCAGATAGGTGGGCTCCGAGCGCAACTGCGCCAGATGTTTCTCATCCTTGCTGGCCGAGGCGGCGCAGACGCGATCGGAAAACCCGATCCTTGCCGCGCGCACCTGCTCCAGCAGGCTGACATCGAGCGCCAGTTCGTCACCGTTCCAGTCCAGCATAGGCTTCCCTGCCAGTAAAACTTCAAGACGATAAACTTGTACTATCGCCGACGCCGATCTCCAAATCGTTTGGAAAGCAACGCCTTGCTGATGAGCCGCTTCTATCCTAACATTTTAAGGACTTGGGGCATGATGCCGAAAGTTGTGAACGGTTTTCCGACGACATCATTCTCTCGCTCTCTAATTGTGAACAGGCTTCAGATTGAGGCCCCCATGGCTAAAATGATCCTGTTTCGGGGTTCACGGCAATGCGCAGTTTCAGCTCGCATATTCTGATGGCCGCAGCGGTCGCAATCGCCTGGCCTGTCCTCGCCAAAGACGCTGTGATGATCGAGCTTCCGGGCGGCGACGGCGCCCGTTCGGTCGGCATCATTTCCGCCAATGAGGAGGTCGAGGCGTCCGGACCGGCGGCGATCACCGTCGGGGACGACGGCACCGTCTACATCCTCGACCAGAACAATGGCCGCGTGCTCGCCGTCGACGGCGAACGCTCGCAGGCCGATCCCGAGATCCTGCCGCTGCCGGAGAATACGGCGCCGGAGGATCTCGCCGTCGTCCATAACGAACTCTACCTGTGGTCGGACGGTATCGTGCCGCTCGAGCGCGCCACCGGCGCCGATGGCCGCTCGCAGACCCTGCGCGCCATCGACGGCGGCGATGCCGACGACTACACCCGCTCGGTCTTCGCCTCGATGGGCTCGGTGCCGCCCGGGCCGCTCAACAGCATCATCGACGAGATCGGCCGCAGCACCAGCCGGCCGCCAGCCCGCCCGCCGGTGGTCCAATACGTGCCGAGCCGCGGGCTCGGCGATATCGTTGCAGAAGTCTCGGCGGCAAACGACAAGGCGGAGATCCTGCTGCGGCGCGCGAGCTCGGAGGAGAATTTCCTCTCGCTTCAGCTCACCGGGGAAAACCGCATCGGCACCGTCGAACTGCTCGACATCGACACCACGGGCAGACCCTATGCGCTGGTCGAGCTCGTGCCTGCCGACCGGCCGGAACGGACGGGCATGCTGGTGGTGCGCTTCACGCCGAACGGCGTGCTGGAGCGCGTCTACGATCTGCCGATCGAACCCGGCACGGTTTTTTCCAGGCGCTTCGTGGCGATCGGCCCGCGCGGCGACGTGCTGTTTCTGCGCTCTGGGGAAAGCCGGGCGCAGGTGCTGAAACTCGAGGGGCGCGAGCCGGGCCGCAAGCTTGCCGTCGCCAGGCCGGCCAAGCCGGCAATTGCGGCCAAACCCGGAAAGGGACCTAAGGTCGCCATCCTGCCGAAATCGCGCGGCGACGTCATCGAGCGGGCGATCGGCTTCGAGACGCTGAACTGGCTGGTGACGCCGGCGGCCTATGGCAAGGATCCGGGACCCGGTTGCGTCAACATGAACCGCCTGCGCCGGCCATTCTACCTGTTCGGCAAACGCGGCCAGACGGTGAAGGGCGTGCCCTATTGCTGGGGCTGCAAAACGCCGCTCGAGGATTTCACCAATGGTGTCATGGATGGCCAGACGGCCGGCAATGTCTGCACCAAGAGCGCGCCGCAAACCAATATTCTCGGCGTCGACTGCTCCGGCTTCGTCAGCGAAGCCTGGGGGCTGAAGATGCATGTCTCGACGCGGGCGATCCCGAGCATTACCAGGCGGCTTTCCGATCCCTGGTCGCTGCAGCCGGGCGACGCGCTGAACCGGCCGGGTTCGCATGTGATGCTGTTCATGCGCTTTACCGAGGACCGCAAGGTGGAGGTGATGGAGGCGACGCCGAATGCCTGCAAGGGCCGCGTCTGCCGCAACACCTATTCGCTGGGAATCCTGCTGCTGCGCGGCTACCAGCCGGTACGCTTCAAGGGGTTGGATGGCTGAACGCGGGAGCGTCACTGGCCGCACGTTACTATTTGATGGGGCGGACTTCATTCCTGACGCAGGTGTCCGCGCCGTGATTTGCCTCTTCCATCACTCCGTTCTCCGTCGTCCCAGGCCTTGAGCTGCCTTGAGCCGAGCATCCATACCGCACACCCCGGCAGCCGTGGCATGGGTCCTCGGCTCAAGGCCTGAGATGACGGAGATTAGGGATGCGTTCCGGTCGAATTCGCCTGGTCAAAGTCTTTGCGCGACTTTCAAACACGCGGCGCTGTCGGCGCCAGACGCCGCTTCGCCATCGCCAGAAGACCGTGCGCTGCGACGCGCTCGGCATAGTCCCGATAGGCTGGATCCAGGCTCAGCATGCGTTCTTCGGCGCGGGCGCGCATGATGTATATGAGAGTGACGATCGCCAGCATGCCGGCCCGGGCAAGTCCTTCCGCAAACCCGCTTGCGATAAAGCTCGGGGCCGCAAACAGCCACCAGGCGATGTTCTTCGAGATATAGGCCGGATGTTTGATGAAGCGATAGGGGCCTGAGGTGATGATGCCGCGATGGGTGAGGTTGGAGAAACGCGGCCCGAAGGCGATGGTCGCCCAGACATAGATCAGGGCGCAAAACAGCATCGCGGCACTCCAGAGGATGAAGACTGCCGACCCCTCCCGGATGGCGCTCTCCCAGCCCGGCCCGTCGCCATAAGGCACGAAGGCATGCGAGATCGCAGGAAAGAACGGCTCGTAACAGATGAGGCAGACGAGCCAGCCGAGTGCCGTCGTCTCCGTCGCCCTGACATGCCAGCCGAAAAGCTTGAAGGTGGCGATGTAGCCGCCGGCTGCAAGGATGACATCGAGGAGAAAGACAAGCCGCGTCCAGCCTTCGAACCAGCCCGCTGACAGTGGAGGAAAGGCCCAGGCCGGCTTGTCGGCCAGATCGGCAAGAGCGGCCATGCCGCTTGAAAACATCAGCACGAGAAAGAAGCATTTGATCGCGAGCAGGCGCAATGCGAAGAGCACGTCCTCTTCGCGAAAATCCTGCATCAGCACCGCCCTTCCGACCTGATGGAGATAATCATCGGGCTGCTTGGCGATCAGATCGGTGACCGCGACGTAGAGAATTGTGGCAATCGCCAGCACGATGGAAAGGGGAATGGTCGTATGGCTGGCTTCGACAACCCATCGGACCGCGGACGACTGCGTGAAAAACGGAAAGACCGAACAGGCAATGACGACCGCGCCGAGGAGCGCGGCGAGGCCGACGAGCTTGGTTCCGATGCGCCGCCAGAAGATGGCAGGAGCCTCGTTGCGTCTTTCCCGTGATGCCCAGGCTTGACGCGCGGCCGGTATGCCCTCGACAAGCACCCACGTCAGGAGAAGCCAGATGACGGCAAGCGCCATCGCCATGCCGGGCTCAAGCTGCAGATAGTCCGACAGCGCGATGCCGACGAGAACGCCGGCAAGGGTCGCAGCTTGGGTGACGAGAGGGCTGCCGGCCACGATATCCCTGTCCTGCGATATCGGCACGCGCTCAGCTTTCTCGATCAGATTGCAGGCTGAACGGAGACCGGAGAGCCTATCCGTGCCGCCCGCGCCGCAAGCGCCATTGCTGCTGCAGCCGTCAGGGACGGCATATCCTCCGGCAGCGAGATCATCGCAATATCGAGCTTGTCGTAGTCGACCATGTAGTGGCCCGACCTTGTCGCGGTCACAGCTTCAGGCCGGATCGCCAATAGATCCTGCGCCATCGTGCCGACGAAGAGCGGGCCGCCCCAGATATAGCGGAAGGCATAGATCGGGATGCCCTCAGCCGAAGTGCCGAGCCGACGGATATCGGTCTTCAGGCGGCGATCGGACCAGGAAGTGCCGCCGCTGGAGCTCGATGAACTGCTCGAACTGGACGAACTGGAAGAGCTGCTGGAACTGGAGCCGCCGCCCATGCCGCCACCGCCAGAGCTGGAATTGCCGCCGGAACGGTTCTCAGAGCGGGCGAAAGCCGATTGACTGGTATTTGCGACCACTCTTTTCTTAGCGGCGGGCGTGGTTTGCTTCGCAGGGGTGACGGCTCTCGCCGGCTCTTCACTGGCAAACAGCGTCCTGGCGCCAGGATCGAAGATACAGCTCTGCAGGATTGCGCCTGAACCGGCGAGGAAAGTCGAGCAAAGCAGAACACGGATGATGAGCTTTCTGGTCATGTGGGGCGCCCCCGGATCGCCGTTTCAGAAGAGATCGTACCTCGGATTTCGCTTGACCCATGTCGCCTTGGCGAGCTGAACGAGCCTGTCATCGAGCGACTTGGTTTTCGGAAGCGCCTTTTTCTCCTGAGCGGTCAGCTCGGCGGCAAGGGTCTCTTCCGCTTTCTTCTTTGCATCGTTGGGCAAGGTCTTGAGTGCCGCCTTTGCCTGGTTCTTCGGATCGCCGCTGCCCGGCATGTTGATGGCTGTGGCCAGCGCGAAATAACGCGCCGCAGTTTCAAGGCTGTCGTCGGTACCGTCTTCCCTGGCCAGTATCGCGCGGTCAAGCGCGCCCCAATAGTCGCCGCGTTCGGCGCCCATCTCCAGCCACTTCACCGCTTCGGTCTTGTCCGCGGCGACGCCGATGCCGTCCCGGTACATGCGCCCGAGATTGGTCGGAGCATAGGGCTGGCCGCCCTCCGACGCCCGGGTGAAAAGCTCGAGCGCTTTCGGCAGATCTTCCGGGGCGCCTTTTCCGAAACGGTAGACCAGCGCAAGATTGTTCAGCGAATAGATGTCGTTGCGCTGGACACCGGCCTCGTAGAAGCGGATGCCGCGCTCCGGATCGGCCGGAACGTTGACGCCGTTCAGAAAGATATAGCCGAGTTCATTCATTGCATAGGTATGGCCGAGATCGGCGGCCTGCAGCATCAGGCGCAAGCCAAGCTGCTGATCGGCCTTGGTGCCGCGGCCGTAGTAGAGCGCCTTGCCGTAGCTGTGCAGGGCAAAGGGATCGCCCTTGGCCGCTCCGTCCTTGGCGATCTGGCTTGCCTTGGCGGCGTCGCGCGGAACGGAGGCGCCGAACTCGTAAAGGCTCGACAGTTCGTAGATCGCCCGGATATGCCCGGCATCCATCGCCTTTTTGATCGTCGCGAAGGCCGTCTTGGTGTCGCGGTTGGCAAGCTGGGCGCGGCCGAGCTGGTAGACGAAACGCGCCACCTGAGGATAGGTCTTTATTGCGTCCGTGCAGGCAGGCAGCGCGACGGCGGGATCGATTTCATTCGGCAGCTTGCCCGCGGTCACGCCCTGCAGATCGAGGGGGGCGGCGGCTGCGCTGTCGCAGGCGTCTAGCGTCGGCTTGAAGGTGACGGTGGCGGCCGGCAGGTCGTCGTTGGCGGCCTGCAGCGTCAGGGCGAAGGGCTGGTTTTCGGTGCCGATCTGTGGCTCGTAGGAAAGTGCCGGAATATCGGCGGCTTCAAGCACGTGGCCGGGGCCGATCACCCGATCGCCGGCCCGCAGCGTGCCCTTGTCGGGCAGGGCCGCGACCTTGAAGGTCATTTCCGCAGCCGATGCCGGTACTTCAGGCAGGCGGGCTTCGACGGGACCGACCCCGATCGTCGTGTCGACGTCGCGCGGCAGCGATTTCAGATAGGCGCCGGCATCGGCAAGCCGCGCCTGCTTCTCCTGCTCGAGCTGGGCGAGCTTGGCGCCGGCATCGGCCGAGACGGTGATGGCGACGACGCCCTGCGTCGCCTGGCCATAGGGATCGCTCACCGTATAGCCGATCAGGCCGACCGTTCCGGCGGCAACGCCCGATGAATCATAGCTCAGCGCCGTCAGCGCCGCGGCCGGCAGCTTGGCACCCTGCTCCACCGGCTTGCCGTCGAAACTGAGCTTGCCGGTCTGGGGAAGCTGGTTGAGCGTGACAAGCAGCGCCGAGCCGGTTTCGTCATGCGGCGGGGTGATCGGCAGCCTGGTCGCGGCCGCCCCCTCCGGCACGCTCACCTGCTGCATCGGCTCGACGCTCGGCGGCGGCGGGGCCGGGATGAAATAAAAGCTGTCCATCAGCGAGGAATTTTCCCAGGGGACCTGCTTGCCATTGGTCATGGCGATCACGTCGCGGCGCACATCGGTCAGGACCTGGCGGATTTCCTTGTTCGGCTCGCTGGCGCGCTTGATGAAGGATTCGGAATAGGGGCTGAGTGCCCCCTCGCCGTCAAGAGCTACCTGGCCCGGCTCCGTCGAGAAGGCGATCAGGCTGCCGAGATCGCTGTCGATGCGCGCCAGCCCGCGCGTCGCGCCGACCGGTTCCAGCTTTTCCGCCATCCAGAATTTCTGCGTATTGAACGGGTTGTTGCGGCAGGCATCGAGAAAAATCAGCTGCACGCGCGAATTCTGCTTGAGATGGTTCAGGATGAGGTCGAGCGGCATGGTCTGCGTCTCGACGTCATAGGGCGTTTCCAGCGTGGCATCGACCGGCACGATGAAATTCTGGCCGCCGACCTGGATGCCGTGGCCGGAATAATAGATGAGACCGGCCTCGGCATTATGGGTCGAGCGCAGAAAACTGCGCACCGTATTCTCAAGTCCGATGCGGTCGACATTGATGCCGATCGTCACATCGAACCCGGCCCTGCGCAGCGTGTTTGCGACTTCCTGGACATCGTTTGCGGGATTGGGCAATGAGGGCAGCGTCTTATAAACGGAGTTGCCGACAATCAATGCAACCCGCCGGCCATCCTGATCACCTGCGGCGGCAGCGGGTTGTTCAAACCCGAGAAAGACCAATGCCGTCAGGAAGATCAGCAGCATAGCCGCGAAGCGGTTCTTTCCGTGAAACTCGGGCATAGCTCCACCGCAGATAGTACTGGTTGGATGATGTATTGACCGACCGAGTAAAAATATTCCTGCGACTGTAAAAAAGCAAGTTTGGTTACTTCCAAGGCGATTGGAGGGCTTCCAATTTATCGTCAAGGGTCCATAGCCACGGTGCGGGCGCACGGGATATGCCGGCCAATCGAAAGCACGAGGTCGATCGGATGCTTCGCTGATCACTGCTCAAAAATTTAGCAAATGCCGCGAAGTGTACACAGTAACATGCAACCAAGGAACGGGGGCTAGAAAAATCAAAGATTTATGAGCTGGCACACCTCTTGCAAGGAATGTGCTGAGTTGGTGGCTAGGGTTCCGGCGCTTTTCTGAAGCGCGGCTGGTCCGAGAGCCACCACCGGCGGAGGAGAAATCCCGCCGGGTGCACGGCGGGACAAAAGCCCGGGAGACCTCGTAAGCCAAGGGATTGGTGGCACGATGGTCTTTGCCGATCCCTTTTGAAGAAAAGCAGAAGGGGAATTTCAATGCAGACTTTTTCGAAGATTGTTTCGACCACAGCGCTGGCGCTATCGCTGATGCTTGGGCCTGCTTCCGTCGCAGAGGCGGAACAGAAGAGCGAATTCAAGGTGGCCTGGTCCATCTATGTCGGTTGGATGCCCTGGGGCTACGCGGCCGACCACGGCATCGTCAAGAAATGGGCGGACAAATACGACATCAAGATCGAGGTCACCCAGTTCAACGACTATGTGGAGTCGATGAACCAGTACACGGCCGGCGCCTTCGATGCGGTGACGCTGACCAACATGGATGGCCTGTCGATCCCGGCCGCCGGCGGCGTCGATACGACGGCCGTGATCGTCGGCGACTTTTCGAACGGCAATGACGCCGTGATCCTGAAGGACAAGGCAAGCCTTGCCGATATCAAGGGCCAGAACGTCAACCTCGTCGAGTTCTCCGTCTCGCACTATCTGCTCGCCCGCGCGCTCGAAAGCATCAAGCTGGCGGAGCGCGACGTGAAGGTGGTCAACACCTCCGATGCCGACATGGTCGCCGCCTACAAGACACCTGATGTCACAGCCGTCGTCACCTGGAATCCGCTGGTTTCCACCATCCTCGAAGATCCCTCGGCCAAGAAGGTTTTCGACAGCTCGCAAGTGCCGGGCGAAATCATCGATCTGATGGTCGCCAATAGCAGCGTGCTAAAAGACAATCCGAACTTCGGCAAGGCGCTTGCCGGCATCTGGTATGAGACGGCGGCTCTGCTGCGGGCAGACAGCGCCGAAGGCAAGGCTGCCCGCGAGGCTATGGGCTCGGCGTCGGGCACCGATCTCGCCGGCTTCGAAGCCCAGCTTGCCGCCACCAAGCTCTTCGACAAGCCGGCCGATGCCGTTGCCTTCACCGCTTCGCCGAATCTGCCGAAGACCATGGATCTGGTGCGCAACTTCCTCTTCGAGAAGGGACTGCTCGGCAATGGCGCGCCATCCGCCGACGTCATCGGCATCGAAATGCCTGATGGCAAGGTGCTGGGCGATACTGGCAACGTGAAGCTGCGCTTCACCGAGGCCTATATGAAGGCAGCCGCCGACGGTTCGCTCTGATCGCAACGGGGGCGCGGTCTGCCCGCGCTTCCTCCCTTCATCAGCGGAGCATTTCCCATGCGTTGGATCAACACGAGGCCGAGCCGGGGCGCCCAGTTCGCCTTGACGATGCTGCCCTTCGTGCTGCTCGCCCTTGCCTATGCCTTCGGCTCGGCCGCGCGACTGGCGGATAACGCCAATGACAAGCTTCTGCCGAGCCTTGCCGGCTTTGCCGACGCGATCAATCGTCTGGGCTTCGTCGCCGACCCGCGTACCGGTGAATTTCTGCTCTGGTCGGACACGGGCGCGAGCCTCATCCGCCTGCTCTCCGGCCTCGGCATTTCGACTGCGGTGGCGCTCGTTATCGGCATGCTGATCGGCATGCTGCCCTATCTCAGGGCGCTGCTCGCGCCTTTCATCGCCGTCATTTCCATGGTGCCGCCGCTGGCGCTGCTGCCGATCCTCTTCATCGTCATGGGACTTGGCGAGACGTCGAAGATCGCCCTCATCGTCATCGGCGTCGCGCCGACGATGATCCGCGATCTGGCGCTGAAGGCGCTGGAATTGCCGCGCGAACAGATCGTCAAGGCCGAGACGCTCGGCGGCTCCTCCTGGCAGGTCGGACTGCGCGTCGTGCTGCCGCAAATCCTGCCGCGGCTGATCACCTGCCTCAGACTGCAGCTCGGCCCGGCCTGGCTGTTCCTGATCGCAGCCGAAGCGATCTCGTCGGATTCGGGTCTCGGTTATCGCATCTTCCTCGTCCGCCGCTACCTGTCGATGGATGTCATCTTCCCCTATGTCGTCTGGATCACCCTGCTTGCCGTGGTCATGAACGCCCTGCTCGACCGCCTGCGCATCGCCGTCTTCCCCTGGTCGGAGCTGGAGAAGCAGGCATGAGCGAACTGAAGATCGAAAGGGTCTGGAAGGAATATGGCGACCAGATCGTGCTCGAAAACGTGTCCTTGACCGTCGCCTCGCGTGCCTTCGTCGCCCTTGTCGGACCCTCCGGCTGCGGCAAGACCACCTTCCTGCGGATGCTGCTCGGACAGGAGCAGCCGACAAAGGGCAAGATCCTGCTCGACGGCGAGCCTCTGCCGTCGGAGCCAGGCCCGGACCGCGGCGTCGTCTTCCAGCGCTATTCCGTCTTTCCGCACCTGACGGTGCTCGGCAACGTGCTGCTCGGCAAGGAATTTTCCGCGGCGCATTACAAGGCCAGGCTCTTCGGCGCCGCACGCCGCAATGCGATCGAAGAAGCGCGCCAGTTGATTGCCGAGGTCGGGCTCGCCGGTTCGGAGAACAAATATCCGGCCCAGCTTTCCGGCGGCATGCAACAGCGCCTGGCGCTCGCCCAGGCGCTCATCATGAAGCCGAAGGTGCTGCTGCTCGATGAACCCTTCGGCGCGCTCGATCCCGGTATTCGCGCCGAAATCCACACGCTGATGAAGCGACTCTGGCATGAAACGCAGATGACCGTCGTCATGGTTACCCATGACATGCGCGAGGCCTTCACGCTCGCAAGCCGCGTCGTCGCCTTCGAACGCCGCCGCGACCGGCCGGAAGAGAAGGAGCGTTACGGCGCCACCATCACCAACGATATTGCCATCTGGCCGCCGCGCCTTGCCGGGCAGCCATCGATCTTCAGCCCCGACCCGGACGGCCCGGTCGCTTCCCTGGGGCACAGCCGGGACGACCTGGCACCATCAGGAGAGACGCTATGATGCATGTGAGACGATCGCCCGAAGAAATTGCCGCCAATCGCGCGCGTTACGAGGAGCACCAGAAAAAGGGTCTGGAATTTGCGCCCAAGGCCCTGCCCGGTCCAAGCCCGCTGCCGGCGCCGGCCATCGAAGCCGCCGCGATCATCCATCAGGAGACCATCCCCGGAGGCTGGTACTGGTCGACAAAACTCTTGCGTGACGAGGCGATCCGCATCGACCAGGGCGAGGGCAATTCCACCGTGGCGCTCATCGCCTGGAATGCCGAGGATGCGAGCGAGCGGATCAATCTCGTCGACACCGCCAAGGTCCAGTGGACGACTGCGCTCGGCAAAGGGCGTGTGATCTTTTCCGACATGGGCCGCGTCATGTTCTCGATAATCGAGGACAGTTCCGGCGCCCATGACTGCCTGATGGGCGGCTCGACGGCGGCGTCGAACGCCGCGAAATATCCCGGCGAGAAGACGCGCAACACCCGCGACAACCTGATCCTCATCGCCGTCAAGCTCGGCCTCGACAGGCGCGATATACCCGGCATCCTCAATCTCTTTGCACCGGTCCGCCTGGCCGAGGCCGGTGGTTTCCGCTGGCAGGGCAAGCGCTCTAACAGCGGCGATTACGTCGAACTGCGCGCCGAGATGGACATGCTGGTCGGCTTTTCAACCTGTCCGCATCCGCTCGATCCCGATTCAACCTATCAGCCGAAGTCCGTCGTCATCACCCGCTACAAGGCGGCAGTCCCGGCTGCTGATGATCTTTGCCGCGCGGCAACGGCCGAAGCCGTGCGCGGTTTCGAGAACAACGCCCTGATGCAGGCCTGAGGAGAAGACGATGTCCGATTTCATCCAGACCTCCCCTGCCCGTACTGTTCAGAATGCTGTGCAGGATCATTTCATTCCGGCCGAAGCCCCATGGTCCGGCGTCGTGCGCAAGGGTCAGACGATCCGCATCGAAGACAGTTTTGGCCAGCAGGCGATCGACACGCTCTTCTATCGTGCCGACGATTTCGCCGAGCGCTATTCCAATCAGGATACGATGCGCATGCAGGGCGCCGCCTATATTGGCATCGGCACGAAGATCATGTCGAATGAAGGCAGTGTCATGCTGACCATGACGGCTGACAGCTGCGGCCGCCATGACACGTCTGCCGGCGCCTGCTCCTGCGAGAGCAATACGGTGCGCTTCGGCCATGGCACGAAATACCTGCATGCCTGCCGCGACAACTTCGTCCTCGAGGTCAGCAAACACGGCATGAGCAAGCGCGACATCGTGCCCAACATCAATTTCTTCATGAACGTGCCGATCAAGCCGAATGGCGAGATGACCATCGTCGACGGTATTTCGGCGCCTGGCGACTATGTCGAACTGGTCGCGGAAATGGACGTGCTCTGCGTCATCTCCAATTGCCCGCAGATCAACAACCCCTGTAACGGCTTCGATCCGACGCCGATCCGGGTGCTGATCTGGGACGGCGAGGCCTGAGCATGTTCAAGAAAGTCCTGATCGCCAACCGGGGCGAAATCGCCATGCGCGTCATCAAGACGCTGCGACGGATGGGCATTGCCTCCGTCGCGGTCTATTCCGATGCCGACCGCTTCGCCAAGCCCGCTATGATGGCGGATGAGGCGATCCGTCTCGGGCCGGCGCCGGCCAGCGAAAGCTATTTGAATGTCGACGCCGTCATTGCCGCCTGCAAGGCGACGGGGGCCGAGGCAGTGCATCCGGGCTACGGCTTCCTGTCGGAAAATATCGGTTTTGCCGAGCGCCTTGCCGCCGAAGGCATCACCTTCATCGGCCCCCGGCCCGAGCACCTCTCTGCCTTTGGCCTGAAGCATACGGCCCGCGAACTCGCAAAGGCGAGCGGCGTGCCGCTGTTGCCCGGCACGAGCCTGCTTTCGAGCGCCGATGAAGCGCTCGCTGCGGCCGAAGAAATCGGCTATCCCGTGATGCTGAAAAGCACGGCCGGCGGCGGCGGCATCGGCATGCAGCTCTGTGCCGATGCCGAAAGCCTGAAGGCGTCCTTCGAAAGCGTACAGCGTACGGCGCGGGCAAGCTTCGGCGATGCACGCGTCTATATCGAGCGTTTCGTGGCCGAGGCACGGCATGTCGAAGTGCAGATCTTCGGCAACGGCCAAGGCAAGGTCATCGCGCTCGGCGAGCGCGATTGCTCGCTGCAGCGGCGGAACCAGAAGGTGGTCGAGGAGACCCCGGCCCCCGGACTTTCGGCCGCGACCCGCGCCCGCCTGCATAAGTCGGCCGTCAATCTTGGTGCCGTGGTCTCCTACGAGTCCGCCGGCACCGTGGAATTCATCTACGATCCCCAGCGCGATGAATTCTACTTCCTTGAGGTCAACACCCGCCTGCAGGTCGAACATCCCGTCACCGAAGCTGTGTTCGGCATCGATCTCGTCGAATGGATGATCCGTCAGGCGGCCGGCGAGGACGTACTCTCGGGCGCCGAGGCCCTGCAGCCGAAGGGAGCGGCGATTGAAGTGCGTGTCTATGCCGAGATGCCGCATGCCGATTTCCGCCCGAGCGCCGGGCTGCTGACGGAGGTGTCCTTCCCGCAAGATGGGCGCATCGACGGTTGGATCGAGACCGGCACCGAGGTCACGCCCTTCTACGATCCGATGCTCGCCAAGGTGATCGTGTCAGCCGAGGACCGCCCGGCGGCGATCGAAAAACTGAAGGCGGCACTTGCCGAAACATCGATATCGGGCATCGAAACCAATCTCGACTATCTCAGGGCCATAGCCAGCTCCGAACTTCTGGCGAGCGGCAAGGTGGCGACAACGGCGCTGCGCGACTTTTCCTTCGTGCCTGATGTCATCGAGGTGATTGCGCCGGGCGCGCAATCGAGCATTCAGGAACTGCCGGGCCGGCTTGGCCTCTGGCATGTCGGCGTGCCGCCGAGCGGTCCGATGGATGAGCGCTCGTTCCGCCACGCCAACCGTCTCGTCGGCAATGGCGACAAGGTCGCAGCCCTGGAGCTGACGGTTTCCGGCCCGATGCTGAAATTCCATACCGATACGACGGTTGCCCTTGCCGGCGCCAGGATGGCGATGAGCATCGACGGCGTGAATCTGCCGCATGGCAAGGCGGTGACCATCCGCGCCGGCCAGGTCCTCGTCATCGGCAGCATCGATGGACCGGGGCAGCGGGCTTACCTTGCCGTGGCCGGCGGCTTTGCCGCCCCCGTCGTGCTCGGCTCGCGCGCCACTTTCGGTCTCGGCCAGTTCGGCGGCAATGCCACCGGCACGCTGAAAACGGGGCATGTGCTACATCTTGCCCGCCAGGCGGCGGCCGAAGTGCCGAAGCCGGCGACGGAGCCGGCAGAGCTGACGCGCGAATGGCAGGTTGGCGTCGTCTACGGCCCGCATGGCGCGCCTGATTTCTTTCAGGACGGCGATATCGAGATGTTGTTTTCGACCAGCTACGAGGTGCATTTCAATAGCGCCCGGACCGGCGTTCGGCTGATCGGTCCCGCGCCGAAATGGGCGCGCAGCGATGGCGGCGAGGCTGGCCTTCATCCCTCCAACCTGCATGACAATGCCTATGCGATCGGTGCGATCGATTTCACCGGCGACATGCCGATCATTCTTGGGCCTGACGGCCCGAGCCTCGGCGGCTTCGTCTGCCCGGCGGTGATCGCCCGAGACGAACAATGGAAGATGGGCCAGTTCAAGCCGGCTGATCGCATCCGCTTTCATCCCGTCGCTCGGTCCGAAGATCCCATCGCCAGTCCGGCGGTGCATCGGGCGAAACAGGATGCCGGCTCGCCTATCGTCGGTAAACGTGACAACGGGCCTGTCTCCGTCGTTTATCGCCGCCAGGGCGATGACAACCTGTTGGTCGAATACGGGCCGATGACGCTCGATATCGCCCTGCGGCTGAGGGTGCATCTGCTCATGAAGGCCGTCTCGCAGGCCCGTCTGCCCGGCATCATCGATCTCACGCCCGGCATCCGCTCGCTGCAGATCCATTATGACGGCACGACGGTAACCCGCAAGCGCCTGCTCGGCCTGCTGGCCGAAATCGAAGCGAGCCTGCCGGCGGCCCAGGACGTCACCGTGCCGAGCCGCATCGTGCATCTGCCGCTTTCCTGGAACGACCCGGACGCGGAACTTGCGATGCGCAAATATCAGGAACTCGTGCGGCCGAATGCGCCTTGGTGCCCTGACAACATCGAGTTCATCCGCCGCATCAACGGGCTGGCAGACGAACAGGCCGTGCGCGACGTCGTCTTCGATGCGAGCTACCTCGTGCTCGGCCTCGGCGACGTCTATCTCGGCGCACCGGTGGCGACCCCGGTCGATCCGCGCCATCGGCTGGTAACGACGAAGTACAATCCCGCCCGCACCTGGACGCCTGAAAATGCCGTCGGCATCGGCGGGGCCTATATGTGCATCTACGGCATGGAAGGACCCGGCGGCTACCAGCTCTTCGGGCGCACCATCCAAGTCTGGAATACCTGGCGCCAGACGCCGGTCTTTGCCAAGGGCAAGCCGTGGCTGCTCGACTTTTTCGATCAGATCCGCTTCTTCCCGGTCAGCCATCAGGAATTGGCGGAAGCCCGCAGCGCCTTTCCGCATGGCGGTTATCCCGTAAAGATCGAGGAGACGGAATTTTCCTACGCCGCCTATGAGCAGGAATTGCAGGCGAATGCCGCCTCGATCGCGACCTTCAAGGCACGCCAGCAGGCCGCCTTCGACGCCGAACGCCAGCGGTGGAAGGAGGCGGGTCTCGACAGCTTCGTTACCGACGAAGGCACCGGCGAAAGCCCGGATGGGGACATTCCCCAAGGCTGCTTCGGCGTTGCAAGCACCGTGCCCGGCAATATCTGGAAACTGCTGGTCGAGCCGGGCGCACCGGTTGCGGCCGGCGACACGCTTGCCATCATCGAATCCATGAAAATGGAAATCAACGTCACCGCACATGCGCCAGGCCGTGTCCGCGATCTGCGCGCCGGGCCCGGACGAAACGTCAAAGCGGGCGATATCATTGTTGTTCTGGAGGAGTGCTGACCCATGCTGCCGACCATTCTTGATCTGACCAGCCTTCGCGCAGCCTATGAGGCAGGCAAAAGCCCGCTCGATATTATCGAGATCGTCATTGCCCGTCGCAATGACGCGACGGATCTCGCTATCTTCATCACGCCGGCGCCTGATGAAGCCTTGCGGGCCGAGGCACGAGATCTGATGGAACGGGCGCCTGATCCCAACAGCCTGCCGCTTTGGGGCATTCCCTTCGCGGTGAAAGACAATATCGACGTGGCGGGACTGCCGACGACAGCCGCCTGCCCTGCCTTTTCCTACCGGCCGGAGACGGACGCAACCGTCGTTGCGAGGCTGCGGGCTGCAGGCGCGATCGTCATCGGCAAGACCAATCTCGACCAGTTCGCCACCGGTCTTAACGGCACGCGCTCGCCCTACGGAGCCCCACGCTCGGTCTTCGACAAGAACTATGTGTCGGGCGGCTCGAGTTCCGGCTCGGCGGTTGCCGTCGCCTCGGGCCTGGCAAGCTTCGCGCTTGGCACTGACACGGCCGGCTCCGGTCGCGTGCCGGCGGCTTTCAACAATCTCGTCGGCATCAAACCGACTCCGGGGCTGGTGCCAAATGTCGGGGTCGTGCCGGCCTGCCGCAGCGTCGATGTCGTCACCATCTTTGCCCCGACGGTCGGCGACGGCGTCGCGATCCGCAAGGTGATGGAAGGTTACGATGCCGCCGATCCCTTCTCGCGCAAGGCGGTTCCGGCCAGCCTGCCAGCCTCCGGTCTGCGGATCGGTGTGCTCGACGGAGCCGAGCGGGAATTCTTCGGCAACAGGCAAGTCGAAGCTCTCTATGACGCCGCGATCGAAAGGGCGCGCGCACTCGGTGCCACCATCGTTCCCTTCGACTATGCACCATTTCGGCAGGCAGCAGAGCTGCTCTACAACGGTCCCTGGGTCGCCGAGCGGCTGGCGGCGGTGAAGGATTTTCTGGCCACGAATGGCCCCGACTTCGATCCGACGGTTCGCACCATTATCGAGGGCGCGAAAGCCTATGACGCCGTCGCCGCTTTCGAAGGCAGATACAAGCTCGAGGCGCTGCGTCAGAAGACCGTGAAGGAATGGGAAAAGGCTGATATCCTGATGCTGCCGACCTCGCCGACCACCTACACGGTCGACGAGATGATGGCGGATCCGATTGTGAAAAACGGCCATTTCGGCCGGTACACCAACTTCGCCAATCTTCTCGGCTGCGCCGCGATCGCCGTTCCAGTCGGCTTCGACGCCGACGGTCATCTCCCGGCCGGCGTGACTCTGATTGGTCCGGCCTTTACCGATGACGCTCTTGGCCCCTTCGCCGATGCCATGCACCGTGCCGCGAACGCCGGCATGGGCAAGGACCGCCTCTCGGCAATCCCCGAGGCGATCCGCGTGCCGTCGGAAGATGACGGCTTGGTGCCAATTGTCGTCGTCGGGGCGCATCTAAGCGGCATGCCTCTCAACCACGAACTGACGCGACCGGGCGGCAGGCGCATCAAATCCTGCCGTACTGCACCGGATTACCGCCTCTTCGTTCTGCCGGGCACCGTCCCGCCGAAGCCAGGCCTGATCCGTGAACCCGGTTTTGACGGCAAGGGTCTCGAAGTCGAGGTGTGGAAAGTCACTCCGGAGGCTTTCGGGCGCTTTGTCCAGAACATCCCGGCCCCGCTCGGCATCGGCAAGGTCACGCTCGATGACGGTTCCCAGATTCCCGGTTTTCTCTGCGAGGCTCATGCCATCGAAGGCGCGCGCGAAATCACGGAATTGGGGGGCTGGCGCGCCTACGTCTCAGATCAAATGAAAAGAGCATGAAACATCGTCTCAAAAAAATCCTGCTGGCGATACTTGCGGGCCTTGAGGCACGAAGTGCTTCAAGGCGGTTCGGCCACCGCAGGATTTCATGACAAGGCGGGGCCGAGACGATATCGCATTTGCTATAATTTTTGCTTCGACGCCTGAGGGCGATCGCGGACAAGAAGTTCGCTGCGTTATGGACAAAGGCCAGCCCCTGCAGTTGCGGCGGCCATCGCTGTCCGCTTGTCGCAGATGACCTGCAAGATTTCAGGTGCCTCGCGCGCTCGGCTCTCCGGTTGTTGCAAACACCGCGCTCGCATCGCTGACCATCACAACGTGGGAATAAGCTGCCTGTGCGGCAGCGATGCCATCCGCTCGCATGACGGCCATCACGATCCGACCGTGTTCCTCGTAGGACCTTGCCAAGCGACCGGGCAGCCGAAACTGCGCCCGCCGAAATGGGGCGAGCCGTGCCCGTGTCTGCGTCACCATCTCAAAGATGTGATCATTATGCGCCCCGCGATAAAGGCGGGTGTGGAACTCCGTGTTATGCGCCGAATACTCCTCTTCCGCGCCGGCATGCACGAGCCTCATTGTGGCCTTATGCTCCAACTCCAACGTGCGCCGCTCGTCGACTGTCATACGCTCGGCCGAGAGCCTCGCGCAGATCGCTTCGAGTTCCGCCATCGCCTCGAACATCGAATGAAGATAGGTTTCGGTCACGGTGGTGACGACGGCGCTGCGGTTCGGCTTCCGGTCGACAAGCCCCATCGCCCCGAGTTCACGGAGCGCCTCGCGCACCGGTGTGCGCGACACTTCGAAACGAGCAGCCAGCGAGACCTCATCAAGCTTCTCGCCCGGCAGCATCTGTCCGGTCACGATCATGTCCGCGATCGCCCGCACCATCTGCTCGACGGTCGTCCCCGCTCTGATGATTTCTCTGCGCCTGATTTGCTTCAAGGAATGATTCTACATTTTTATGATTGCATACACATGCCCGCTCAAGCTGGCAAAGTCAAACATCAGTATATATGATTGATGTATCTAGCAAAAATGTATTCTGCACCATCGGATTCCCAACACTTCCAACCCAGCGACCGAGATGTCGGACGATTTTATCGGCTATGCATATTTTTTCATCTAATCTCAAGATGAAATTGCATGCACTTCTTGGATATCGGCCGCAGGCGTGACAATTTCACTCGTGAAATCAATATAATAAAATCTGGCATGACCATTGCATACACTTTTCTGTAACCAATCGAAAACGGCAAAACTGCCGTCAGGGGAGCATTCCGATGACCAGACTCCTTTCCATGAAACGACGTCATTTTCTTCAGGCTTCCGCCGCCGCCACTCTCGTCGGCGCGGCGCCCGGTCTCCTCTCCTCCCGCGCACTCGCGCAGACGGCCCTGACCGTCGGCTTCGTCTATGTCGGTCCCAAGGATGACTATGGCTACAACCAGGCGCATGCAGAGGGTGCTGCCGCCGTCAAGGCGGTGCCCGGCGTCACCGTCGTCGAGGAAGAGAACGTGCCCGAGACGGTGGACGTTCAGAAGACGATGGAATCGATGATCAATCTCGATGGCGCCACCCTGCTCTTCCCGACCTCCTTCGGCTATTTCGATCCGCATATGCTGGCCATGGCCGCCAAACATCCGGACATCCAGTTCCGCCATTGCGGCGGGCTATGGCAGGAGGGCAAGCACCCCGCCAATACCGGCTCCTATTTCGGTTATATTTTCCAGGGCCAGTATCTGAACGGCATCGCTGCCGGCCATGCGACGAAGAGCAAAAAGATCGGCTTCGTCGCGGCCAAGCCGATCCCACAGGTGCTGCAGAACATCAATGCCTTCCTGCTCGGCGCACGCGCAGTCGATCCGACCATTACCTGCCAGGTGATTTTCACCGGCGAATGGTCGCTTGCGGTCAAGGAGGCGGAAGCCACCAACGCGCTGGTCGATCAGGGCGCGGACGTCATCACCTGCCATGTCGACAGTCCAAAGGTGGTCGTGGAAACCGCCGCCGGCCGCGGCGCCTTCGTCTGCGGCTACCACGCCAATCAGAGCCCGCTTGCGCCGGAGAAATACCTCACGGGCGCTGAATGGGCCTGGGGCAATGTCTATGGCGACTTCGTCAAGAAGGCGCAGGCCGGCGAAAAGCTCGGCAATTTCGTGCGTGGCGGCCTGAAGGACGGTTTCGTCAAGATGAGCGCGCTCGGCCCCGGCGTTTCCGAAGCGGGCCGCAAGGCATTCGAGGCGACGCATGCCGAAATGATGAAGGGCGGCTTCTCGGTCTTCAAGGGGCCGCTGAAGGATAACAAGGGCAACACCGTCGTCGCGGCCGACAAGAGCTACGCCGAAGACGCGATCGAGCTCGAAAGCATGAACTATCTGGTCGAGGGCGTCGTCGGATCCACGGCGTAAACCGCGTGAGGGAGAAGCGCCATGACCGTTCAGGCCAATGATCCCGCAATATCAGTCGCTTCCGACAACCCAGCCGCGCTGCGCCCCGTGCTCGAATGGATCGCACGCAGGGCCGAACCGGTGGTCATCGGCCTTGCGGCCATCCTCATCGGGCTCGGGCTCTTCTCCCTCTTCATCCTGGCGATCGGCAAATCGCCGGCCATGCTCTTCCAGCTCATGTATACCGGCGGCTTCGGCAGCTGGTTTTCGGTGCAGAACAGCTTAAGCCGTGCCGCACCCCTTCTCCTGACGGCACTCTGCGTCGCCCTGCCCGCCCGCCTCGGCCTCGTCATCATCGGCGGGGAAGGAGCGGTCGTGCTGGGCGGCGTTGCCGCCGCAGCCATGGCCATGCCGCTCGTCGGCGCGGCCCCCGCGTTTCCCGCTCTTGTTCTGATGGCGATTGCCGCCATGGTCGTCGGCGGCATCTGGATCGGCCTTGCCGGCTTCCTGCGCCATTACCGCGGCGTCAACGAAACCATTTCTTCGCTGCTGCTCTCCTATATCGCCATTGCCCTGATGAACCAGTTCGTCGAGGGGCCGCTACGCGATCCGGCCAGTCTCAACAAGCCCTCGACCAAGCCGCTGCCGCCCGAATACATGCTCGGCAACATTCCCGGCATGGATGTGCATTGGGGCCTCGTGATCGGCATGCTCGCCTGCATCCTCTCCTGGATATTGATCGAGGTGACGAGCTTCGGTTTTGCGGCACGCATCGCCGGAGGCAATGTGCGCGCCGCCCAGATCCAAGGTCTGCCGGTCGGCAGGCTGATCGCAGGCTTTTCCGCGATCGCCGGCAGCTTCGCAGGTCTTGCCGGCATGATCGAGGTCGTGGCCGTCCAGGGGAGCGCCAATGCCTCGCTCGCCGCGGGTTATGGCTATACCGGCATCCTCGTCGCCTTCCTCGCCCGCCACAATCCGCTGGCGATCATCCCGGTCGCCATCCTGCTCGGGGGCATCGATGCTTCTGGCGGCCTCATCCAGCGCCGCATGGGCCTCCCCGATGCCACGGTGCTGGTGCTGCAGGGTACGCTCTTCATCATCATCCTCTTCTGCGAGACCTTCTACGGGCGCTTCAAGATCTTCAATCCCGACATCTGGAAAAGGAGCCTCTGATGGAAGAGACGGGCATCGGCATCTGGGGCGTGCCGCTCGCGATCCTGGCGGGCGCCATCCGCGTATCCACCCCCTTCATCTTCGTCAGCCTCGGCGAGACGATCACCGAGCGCTCCGGCCGCATCAATCTCGGCCTGGAAGGGACGCTCGTCTTCGGTGCGATGACGGCCTACGCCGTAGCCGTCATGACCAACTCGCCCTGGCTCGGCGTGCTCGCCGCGATGGCGACCGGCGCCATCTTCGGTCTCGTTCACGGCTGGATCTGCAAATGGCCGAAGGTGAACGACATCGCGATCGGCATCGCCATGATGCAGTTCGGCTTGGGCCTCGCCTTCTTCCTCGGCAAGTCCTTCATTCAGCCTGCAGCGCCGCATCTGCCGTCGATTCCCTTCGGTTTCTGGTCGAGCCTGCCGCAGATCCAGGCAGCGCTGAACATCAATGTTCTCTTCATCCTGGGGGCCTTGCTGGCCTTCACCCTCTGGTGGGCCTTCCGGAATACGCGGCTGGGCCTCATCCTGCGCGTCGTCGGTGACAGCACGGATGCGGCGCGCGCCATGGGCATCAATCCGGATCGGGTGCGCCTGCTGGCCACTGCCGTCGGCGGGTCGCTGGCGGCGATCGGCGGCGCCTACCTATCGCTCTATTATCCCGGATCGTGGAACGAGGGCATTTCTTCAGGCCAAGGCCTGATGGCCGTCGCACTCGTCATCTTCGCCCGCTGGAACCCAATCGGCTGCTTCCTCGCCGCGCTGCTATTCGGCGGCGCCGGTGCGCTCGGGCCGGCGTTGCAATCGATCGGCGTCACCCAGGGCTATTATCTCTTCTATGCCGCGCCCTACGTGCTCACCCTCGCCATCATGATCGCGACCTCCTCACCGACACGTTCGCTTGCCGGTGCGCCGGGGGCGCTCTCGCTGACGAAGTGAGGCGGGAGCAACTGATGTCCAACCGCGGCGCATTGAACGGATCGAAACGGTCGAACCGCGGCAGCAAAACATTCAAACTTCCGGGTGAATAGGAGAAGAAGACGATGGACGCCATGGTTGAGACCAAAGGACATTATATCGACGCCGATCCCTATCCCTGGCCCTATAACGGCGCACTGCGCCCGGACAATACGGCCCTCATCATCATCGACATGCAGACCGATTTCTGCGGCAAGGGCGGTTATGTCGATCACATGGGTTACGATCTGTCGCTGGTTCAGGCGCCGATCGAACCGATCAAGCGCGTGCTGGCCGCCATGCGCGCCAAGGGCTACCACATCATCCACACCCGCGAGGGTCATCGCCCCGATCTCGCCGACCTGCCGGCCAACAAGCGCTGGCGTTCACAGCGCATTGGCGCAGGCATCGGCGATCCTGGCCCGTGCGGACGCATCCTCACACGCGGCGAACCCGGCTGGGACATCATTCCTGAACTCTACCCGATCGAAGGCGAGACGATCATCGATAAGCCCGGCAAGGGCTCGTTTTGCGCCACCGACCTGGAGCTGATCCTCAACCAGAAGCGCATCGAGAACATCATCCTCACCGGGATCACCACCGACGTCTGCGTTTCAACCACGATGCGCGAGGCGAACGACCGCGGCTTCGAATGCCTGCTGCTGGAAGACTGCTGCGGCGCGACCGATTACGGCAATCATCTCGCTGCCATCAAGATGGTGAAGATGCAGGGCGGCGTCTTCGGCTCCGTCTCCAATTCCGCAACGCTCGTGAGCCAGCTGCCATGAGCACGATCCGCGACACGCCACTCCCGCAGGCCGGCAAGGCCGTCGGCATCGATACGATAGACATGACAATGCGCTTCGGCAGCTTCACCGCGCTTGACCATGTCTCGATCAAGGTGCCAGCCGGTAGTTTCCATGCGCTGCTCGGCGAGAACGGCGCCGGCAAGTCGACGCTCGTCAAATGCATCATGGGTTTCTATCACGCGACAGCGGGCTCGCTCTCCATCGATGGTCGCGAAGTGGCGATCGCATCGCCAAGGGAAGCGGCGACCTATGGCCTCGGCATGGTCTATCAGCACTTCACGCTGGTCCCGTCGCTGACGGGTGCCGAAAACCTCGTCATCAGCCGCGCCGAAGTCCCTGCTGTCATCAACTGGGCGAAGGAGCGGAAGGATCTTGCCGCCTTCATGGAGCGCATGCCCTTTCAGATTCCGCTGGATCGCCCGGTCAGCGAACTGGCCGCCGGCGAGAAACAGAAGCTCGAGATCGTCAAGCAGCTCTATCTCGGCCGCTCCTTTCTGGTCCTCGACGAGCCGACCTCGGTGCTGACGCCCGCAGAAGCCGACGAGATGCTCGGCCTCGTGCGCGGGATGACGCAGCGCGGCGAACTGACCGTGCTGATGATCTCCCACAAGTTCCATGAGGTGACGAAGTTTGCCAATGCTGTATCGATTCTGCGGCGCGGCAAGCTTGTCGGCTCTGGAAAAGTCGGGGAAGTCTCCACGGCCGAGATGGCGACGATGATGATCGGCGACGTCAAGCTCGCCGAGCTCGACAGCCGCGTTCCCACCCCGCAGAGCGTCAAGCCGGTCCTCAAGGTCGAGCAGGTCAAGGCGCCTGACCGCTCGGGTCTCAAGACCATCGAAATCGACGAGCTCATGGTTCACGCCGGCGAGATCGTCGGCATCGCCGGGATATCAGGAAATGGCCAGAAGGAATTGACCGAGATCCTCGCCGGCCAGCGCCCAACGGAGACCGGCCGCGTTATCGTCAACGGCGACGCCTACCGCGCGACACGGCCCGAGACGCGCAAGAACAATGTCCGTTTTATTCCCGAGGAGCCGCTGCAGAATGCCTGTGCGCCGCGCATGACGGTCAGCGAAAATCTCGCCTTTCGAACGTTTGACCTCAAGGCAGATGGCAAGGACGCGATCTGGCTGAACAAGGGCAAGATGAGGAAGCGCGCCGCGGCGCTGATTTTCGATTTCAAGGTGAAGACAGCCTCGTCTGCCTCGCCGATCGCGGCACTTTCCGGCGGCAATGTGCAGCGCGCCGTGCTTGCCCGTGAACTCACCGGCAAGGTGGATCTGCTCATCGTCTCGAACCCGTGCTTCGGCCTCGATTTCTCGGCCGTCGCCGAAATCCGCGCCCGCATCATGAAAGCGCGCAATGCTGGCGCTGCCGTGTTGCTGCTCTCCGAGGACCTCGACGAGCTGCTGGAGATGTCCGATCGTATCATGGTGATTTCCGAAGGTAGGCTGGTCTACGAAACGCCGGCCCGCTCAGCCGACATCGGCGTGATCGGCGCCCATATGGCGGGGCATCACTGATGGCGGAGATCAAGGCAGAACCCTTCGCCTTTCCGGTGAAGCACGACCAGCTCGCCCTGATCGTCATCGACATGCAGCGTGATTTCGCCGAGCCCGGCGGCTTCGGCGCCAGCCTTGGCAATGATGTCAGCCGCATCACCAGGATCGTGCCCGATGTCAAACGACTCATCCAGGGCTTTCGTTATGCCGGGCTGCCGGTCATTCACACGATGGAATGCCATCGGCCCGATCTTTCGGATCTGCCGCCGGCGAAACGCGACCGCGGCAATCCGACACTCAGGATCGGCGACGAAGGCCCCATGGGCCGCATCCTGATCTCCGGCGAGCCAGGCACAGCAATTCTGCCGGAGCTTGCTCCGGTCAAAGGCGAGGTCGTCATCGAAAAACCGGGCAAGGGCGCCTTCTATGCGACCGAGCTCGGCGAAGTGCTGCAGCAGAAAGGTATCAAACAGCTGGTTTTCGCAGGCGTGACGACCGAAGTCTGCGTGCAGACCACTATGCGTGAGGCCAACGACCGCGGCTATGAATGCCTGCTCGCCGAGGAGGCCACGGAAAGCTATTTTCCGGAGTTCAAGGCCGCAGCCATCGCCATGATCCGCGCCCAGGGTGCAATCGTCGGCTGGACGGCTCATGTCGACGCCATATTGGAAAGCATCGCCCATGCCTGAAACAACCCGCGAATTGCTGACCTCGGGTGGCTGGAAGGATCTCGAGTTCGGTCCCTTCCGCGATCAGGTGACGATCCACTGGATCCGACCCTTTGAGGGTGATCAGCCAGGAGTAGCGCTGCTGAAATATGAAGCCGGCGCCGGCGTTCCCCGCCACCGGCATGAGGGGCTCGAAACCATTCTCGTGCTCGACGGAGTGCAATCGGATGAAGCGGGCGATTACGGCCGCGGCAGCTACATTGTCAACGGGCCCGGCACCGAGCACTCGGTCTGGAGCGAAACCGGCTGCGTCGTCCTCATCCAGTGGGACCGGCCCGTCAGAATACTGGAAGAGAAAACAGTATGAAGCAAACGATACCACCGCGCGGCCGGGATTGGCAGATCGATGGAGTTGATAAAACTTCCGCTTCCGGTTCCAGCCCCCTTAGAATGACTTGCAGTTGAGCAGATTCGAACTGTCGTTAAACGGACATCTCGCATCATCACCGGTTAGCGCATTCCAAACGACATAGTGCAGTTTATCGGCGCCGCCTATTTCTGCTCCGCCTTTCCCGACGGCTTCGTGGCTGCCTCTACAGCGCCGCCCTGCAAATCCGCCTCGTCCCCGACAATGGCGGCGGCCTCGTAGAGCAGGACGTCCTTCGCCTTCTTGCGGGCATTTTCCATGGCGATATCGGCGCTCAGGCTGCGCTCATCCGCCTGCAGGCCGTCGTCGCCGGCAAGATCGTCGCCATCGCCGGCTTCGGCGCGCGCCTTGAACCGTGCTTCCCGGGCGGCCGCTTCCTTGCGGCGTTCGGCTTCGTTCAGGGAAACGACGCCCTTCTCGCGCTGCGCCTTCAGATCGGCGATGTCCTGAAGCAGACGCTGGAAATCCTGATCGCCCTTGACCCGCGCATCATGGCGGCTCTGCAAAGCCGGCAGCAATGCCGTAACATCACCTTCCGGCGCATATTTCGCCGGCTTGATCTCCGCCCATGGCAGGGCATTGTCATAACTGGTCTCGCCGAAGTTCGCCAGATCCGACAGTCCCGGCAGGCTGATATCGGGGGTAACGCCGCGCAGCTGCGTCGTGCCGCCGTTGATCCGGAAAAACTGGGCGATCGTCACCTTCAGCTCGCCGAATTCGGGTTTGCTGTTGTGCACCACCTGGTCGAGATCGACGACCGTCTGAACCGTGCCCTTGCCGAAACTCGGCTCGCCAATGATCACGCCGCGGCCATAATCCTGGATCGCCGCGGCAAAGATCTCCGAAGCCGAGGCCGAGCCGCGGTTGATCAGGACGCCCAACGGGCCTGTCCAGGCAGGCATTGTCAGGTCGGCGCTCTTGATCTCGATCTTGCCGTTGCCGGCGCGCTGCTGAACGACCGGGCCCTTGCCGATGAAGAGGCCGGTGAGATCGATCGCCTCATCAAGCGAACCGCCGCCATTGTTGCGAAGATCGATGAGAACGCCGTCGACCTTTTCCTCGCTCAGTTCGCCGAGAAGCTTGGCGACATCGCGGCTGGCGCTCTTGTAATCCTTGTCGCCCTTGTTCTTGGCTTCAAAATCCTCATAAAAGACCGGCAGGGTGATGATGCCGATCTTGCGGGTGGTCTCGCCCGCCTTCACCGACAGCACGGTCTTCCTGGCGGCCTGCTTGTCGAGGCTGATCTTGTCGCGCACCAGGCTGACGACGCGATGCACGCCGTCGGCGCCGGCATCGGCCGGCAGGATGTCGAGCCGCACCACCGAGCCTTTCTTGCCGCGGATCATCTGCACGACCTCATCGAGACGGGTGCCCACCACTTCCTTGATCGGCCCGTCCTTGCCCTGGCCGACGCCAGTGATGCGGTCGCCGACGGCGAGCTTGCCGGAGAGCTGCGCCGGCCCGCCAGGCACGAGTTCGCGGATCGTCGTATAATCGTCCCGCTCCTGCAGAACCGCGCCGATGCCGAACAGCGACAGCTTCATCGAGACGTTGAAATCGGCCGAAGCAGTCGCACCGAAATAATCCGTGTGCGGGTCGATCGAATTCGAATAGGCGTCCATGAAGGACTGGAAGACGTCGTCGCTCTTGAACTTGTAAGCGCGCTCGAGCGTGTTCTCATAGCGTTTGTCGAGCGTCTCGCGAATGGCCGCATCGTCCTTGCCGCCGAGCTTCAACCGCAGCCAGTCGTTTTTGACGCGCTTGCGCCAGAGATCGTTGCGTTCGGCTTCCGACTGCGGCCAGGGCGCCTTGTCGCGCAGCACTGCATAATCTTCCTTGCCGCTGAAGTCGAAGCCCTGCTTGAGCAGGCTGCGCGCATAGGTCATGCGGTCGACGACGCGCCGTTCATAGGCGTTGAAAATGGCAAAGGGGATCTTCAGGTCCTGCCGCTCGATGGCGTCGTCGATCTCGTTGCGGTCAGCCATGAACTTGTCGATGTCGGCCTGCAGGAAGAGCATGCGGTCGGGATCAAGCGACTTGATGAACTGATCCATCACCCTCGCCGAGAGAGCATCGTCGAGCGGAACCGGCTTGTAGCTGTATCGCGACAGAAATTGCGCGCTCAATTCAGCCGCCTGGGCCTGCCGCGTCAGCGGCTTCAAGACGGGTGGCGCTGCGACCTCGGCATAGGCGGACGGGGCGAGTGCAAGAAATGCACCGAGAAAAACATAGGCTATGCGCATTCAGTCTTGATCCAATTCTTAAGGCCGAGGGTGGATGTATGAACTAAGTGAGGCAATTGTGGTTTTTTGGCAAGCAGGTGAGAATTGTTGGCCGGCGAAGCCAAAAAAAACGATCCGACAATGAATATTGCGACGGCGGGCAAGCCCGCACCCCCCTGCGCTCGCAAAGTTTGGGTTGACCGCTTTCGGCGGCGAGGCGACAGTTGAGCAGCAGCAAGGCAGGAGGAACATGATGGACGAGCAAGACCGCTGGCGCCAGATGGCAAGCGCACCGAGAGACGGCAGCCGCATCCTGGTGACGATCCGAGCATCCGAACAGGGGCCGGCGGAAGTCGACCTCGCCTACTGGTCGCATGGCGATCAGTTCGGCGGAGAAGGCTGGCGCGCCTCGGATTCTTCGCCCGGGCACATCATCGAATATGCCGAGCCGGAGTTGAAATGCTGGATGCCGATGCCCTCTGCCAATCGCGCCTCGATGCCCTCGCCCTGGGAAGGCGACGACGACGAGCAGCTCGACGGGTCGGGGATTTAAGGAGCCAGACAGTTATCCCAACGAACACAGCAGCTACAACAGCACCGCAGTCCAGAGGCGGTCTGCTCCGCAGTCCATGACACGGCCGAGGGAGCGAAGGAAGGCTTCAGGCCATGCGCCTCTTTTGAGCCGCGGTCAGCGTCAGGCGCCTCCGCTGGCGATCAGGGATTCGCGCGCGGTGCGGAATGCGTCCTGCAGTGCCTTGTGGTTTTCGAGGCCTTCGAGGGCATAGCTGTTGAGAAACTGACGCGCGGCGAACAGTTTGCGGTCGACGGGGCTTAGTTCGGCCTCGTCGCAGACCTCTTGCCAGTGTTCGGCGATGGTCGTGATCTGGTGTTCGATCAGCGCGCCGGCTTCCGCCTCTTTCAGGTGATAGTCGGGCGCGGCAGCGAGCAAGGTGGAGAGCGTGCTGGCGCGGCTCTCGCCCTTGATCAGCATCGCCTGCGTGGCTTCGTTGCCTGTGCGGCCTTGCGGGCAGATGTCATAAGCGGGGGTCAGGGTCAGCCCTTTGCCCTCCCAGAACGCCGCATGGTTGCGAGCATGGTCGTCGGTGTTCCCGCACAACACGTTGAAGCATATCCGCCCGTAGAGCTCCTTGAGCGTGTCCTTCGGATCGGTGAAGCGGTGGCGGATCAGTTCGGCGAGGTCTTCGTAGGAGGCATAGCGGGCCATCATCTCATCAAGGCCCAGCATGGTCAGTGCCGAGACCATGGCGTGGCGCGTCCAACCGTTTTTGGTGTGGCTGCGGTCGAAGCGCTCGATCAGCAGCACGTCCTTTTGCGCGGCACGGGTCATGGAGACTGAAGCGGCGTTGAGACCGCACGCAGTCGCCAGCTTCATCGCGATGAACTCGGCCTTCACAACGCTGTAGGTGTCGTTGGTCGCCGAGAATTTCGCGATGAACTTCTTCGTGTCGTCGTCGATTAGCGCCTTTGGACGCGCGCCACCGATCGAGGTGCCGTGATTAAGGGCCTGGTCGAGTGCCGAAGTAAGAGGGACGCCTTTTTCGATGAGTTCGGCCGCTTCGAGGAGTTCGTCGAGCGAAGCTTGCGCGGTAAGGCGGGGGACGTACTCCGTGGCCGATGCCTGAAAGTCGAGGGCGCCAATCCGGTCGGAGCCTGACTGGAGCAGGAAGGTCAACTCGCTGATCTCCGGCACGCCGGCAGCGTCGGGTTTCTTACCCGTCAGCCTGTTGATGATGACACGGCGGCCCCAGGCGTCCGGCGAGCCGTCGCGAATGCAGCTTGCCATTTGCAGGCCGTTGATAGGCGCAATGACGCCTTCCTGAAGCGGCAGTTCCGGTTCATAGATGGAAATAGCGTTGTTCCGGCGGCGGTAGCTGGCGCCGTAGGTATAGAGCAGGCGCTCGCCATCCTGGTCGAGGCGGCCGGCCACGACTGGTTCCGTCGCCCCCGGCAGCCACATCCAGACAAAGGCTTTGGTAGCGTCCGCCTTAGAAGTCATCATCGACCTCCTTCACACTGTGGCGGACGCTCTTCGGCATCAGGGTCAGTTTTTCGTCAAGGCGGGCGTTGTGCAGGTGGAGAGTGCGTTCGTCATAGTCGAACAGGCGCACACCGACGATTGAGGCGACTTCGAATACGATGCCGATCTCCGGGCCCGGCGCGCCTTTTTCGATGCTGGACAGGGTCGTGCGGCTGATGCCGGCGCGGTTGGCTAGTTCCTGTGCGGTCAGGCCGCGCTCGGCGCGCCCGACGCGGATCAGCTTGCCGAGCATGGTGAGCGCCTGGTGCGTGACTCTGGAGTAGCTTCTCTGACGGGGCACGATTATACCGCTTTGTTCATTTGACTGGACGTGAGGTCATGTCATGTCTAGAATTTTGTACATTTTGCTATGCGGGTGGCGTCTTGTCAAGATTGTTCATTTGATTGGTCACAAAGGTAGCTCGCGGCCATAATTTTGAACATCAGGTGCCGGGCCGCGGCGGAGCGATAGAGTGGAGGGGCGGTTTGGGACGGTGGTGCCCGGCCAATGGGGCGAAATCTGCGGGGCGGCTGCGTGGACGGCGTCACCTCGATCTCAGCGCTAAGATACGCCTCGGCCTGACCCTTCCAGCGTTCGATCTGCACGATGCAGCGCTTCGGATAGTCATCGAGCGGAATGCCGAATTTCTCGATCAGGTCCTCGCGGCCGGCGTGTGTTCGGCGAAGTGCTCCGAGCTCTCGGTGACGAAATAGCCGAGCCGCGTCAGCATCTCGTAGCGCACCTTGTTCGGGCAGCGCGGATTCCAGCCGGGCTTCGGCACCCTGCCCTCACGATAGGCGCGCAAGATAGAGGTTGCGGTAGGAGCCGTCGGCCTGGCGATGCTCGAACTTGAGATAGAAGGCCATGTGGTTGATGCCGGCGGCGCCCGACAGCATAGACACGGCAGGTGGATGGTGGTTCAGTCGAAAAAGCCCGCGTCCTCTTCCCTGAGGTATTTCTTTGCCGCCTCAGCATCGATATCGAGACCCAGCCCAGGCGCTTCCAGTAGGTCCACCATGCTGTCCTTCACGATCTGCGGCGGCAAGCCGATGACAAGGTCCTCCCACCAGGGGTCCGAAGCAGTCGGATATTCGAAAGCGACGTAATTCGCCGGCAATGTTGCGCAGACATTGATCAACGCCCCGAGGCCGAGCAGGCCGTTAGCGGTGCCGTGCGGTGCCATCAGGATCGAGTGCATGTAGGCGTGCTCGGCGACCCATTTGAGCTCGGCAATGCCGCCAATATCGGCTGGATCGGGGCCGATGACGCGGACTGCCTGCGTCTCGATCAGTTCCTTGAAATTGTGCCTGAGGTAGATCTGCTCACCAGTGTGGATTGGCGTCGAGGTGGAGGTCGTCAGCTCCCGATAGGCCTGCGGATTGACCCACGGCACGTAATCGCCGGTCAGCATGTCCTCGAGCCACATCAAATTGTACTTTTCGACGGCGCGAGCGAACCTGATCGCATCCGGCAGCATCCAGCCCGGACCGCAGTCGAGCGCCAGGCTGACCTTGTCGCCCAGCACTTCTTTCATTGCTATCACGCAGTCGAGCATGTGGTTGAAACCCCGCTCGCTGATCACGCCCTGATCCATGGCGCCGTGATAGCCGGCCTTCTTCTGGGTCACGCCGTAATGGAAACCCTCGATGGTGTCCTTCATGTTGGAATGGAAGGAGATTCCCTGCTTGATCATGAAGAAGTTCTGCGGCTGCTCCAACATCCATCTGACGTCGGCGGCGTAATCCTCCGGCCGATCGCCGGTGCGAACCTGGCGGACCGAGCCGTTGTAAACGCGCACCTTGTCACGCACCTTGCCTCCGAGCAGTTTATAGACGGGCACGCCCGCGGCCTTGCCAGCAATATCCCACAGCGCGTGCTCGATGGCGCTCACCGCCGCGCCGTACGGCTTGAAAGAGCCGCGTTGACGGATCTTCAGCATCACTCTCTCGACATCGGTCGGATCCTCGCCGATCAGCGCCTCGCGGAAATGCAGTACAAAGGGATTGAGGTATGACTTGGTGAATTCGACTTCGCCCAGGCCATAAAGGCCCTCGTCGGTAACGATGCGGACGATCGGGTGTCTGCCGATAACGGCACAGCGCAGGTCGGTGATCTTCATCTCAGGTCCGTCCGTTCAACTCCAGGTGCGATCCCAGGAATACTCATCGTCCCAATGATCGGTAGGCTCCCAGATGCCGGTGACCCCCGGCTGCAGATGCTGCGAGATCACCTCGTCGACCACGTCGTCAATCCCGAGGCCGGGCTTGTCCGAAACAGTGATAAAGCCGTCCTTTACCAGCGGCTTGGGAAGGCCAGTGACGATATCGTCCCACCAGTCCACGTCGGCGGAGTGGTATTCGAGCGCCATGAAGTTTTCGGTCGCCGTCGCGACGTGTGCGGCGGCCATCGCGGCGATTGGACTTTCTGCCATGTGTATGGCCATGGCGACACCATGGTCCTGCGCCATGTCGCCGATCTTCTTTGTCTCGAGGATGCCCCCGGTGGTGAGCAGGTCCGGGTGGATCACGGAGACGCCGCCGCTCTTGAGCAGAGGCTCGAAGCCTTCCTTGAGGTATATATCCTCGCCGGTGCAGATCGGCACCGTGGTGGCGTCCTGGAGTTGTCGGTATTGCTCGGTATACTGCCATGGGATCACATCCTCGAGCCAGGCCGGCACATATTTTTCGATCCGCCTGGCAAGGCGGATGCCATTCTGCATCGAAATATGGCCGATATGGTCGATCGCCAGCGGTACATCCATGCCGATGACCTCACGCACCTCGGCGATGTATTGCTCGAGCAGATCGAGGCCCTTGTCCGAAAAGTGCAGACCGGTAAACGGGTGCGGGACGTTATGCAGATCGTACGAAGCATTGCGGATCCGCCGCTCTTCTATGGTCTTCAGCGGCCCCCGAACGGGGCTGGTTCGGTACCCTTCCAGTGAACCGGCAGGAAAGACGACCGCACCGGGCACATCAGCGATCTGCATCAGACCCAGATCCATCTTGAGGAAGGTGAAGCCGAGTTCCATGCGCTGCTTGAGGCGCTTGCCGGTTGCGGTGCCGCTCGCCACAGCGGCGTCGGTATCGCAATAGAGGCGCACTTTCTCCCGGAAACGCCCGCCAAGCATCTGGTAGATCGGGACGCCATAGGCTTTTCCGGCAAGATCCCACAAGGCGATTTCAACCGCCGATACGCCGCCACCTTGCCGGCCGTGGCCACCGAACTGCTTGATCCGGCGAAACAGGCGGTCGATGTCGCAAGGATTTTCGCCAAGCAACCGGCTCTTCAGCATCAGTGCGTAGGTGGCGCTTGCACCGTCGCGCACTTCGCCCAGCCCGACGATGCCCTGGTTCGTGTGAATCTTGAGCAGCACCGAGGCGAAAGGCGCTCCGGTAATTTCGGCTACCCGCATGTCGGTGATGCGAAGGTCTGACGGCCTTGAATGCGTGTTCACCCGATTGAGCGCCTCGTCGGCCGAATATGCCTCTGGCATGACTTTTCCTCGTTCTGGTGGGGAGCTCATCGCCGCGGACGCTGGGGCGGCTGAGAGCGTTGCTGGCTAGTCGAGCTCTATCTCATGGTTTTGGAGGTATTCGCGGTTCATTTCAACGCCGAGACCCGGCTTGGGCGTAAGAGTGAGGCTGCCGTTAGAAACATCGAGCGGTGTGTCGATGAGGTGATCGTATTTGCCGAGGTTCCACTCCGACGTTTCGAGTTTGTAGAAGTTGGGAACGGTCATCATCACCTGCGCTCCGGCAACCACGTTGATCGGCCCTGCGGCGTCATGCGGTGAGACGGGGATGTAGTAGGCTTCGCACAGGGCAGAAATCTTCTTGAGTTCGGTAATGCCGCCGGTCCAGGTGACATCGGGCATGATGTAGTCGGCGAGCCTGTTTTCGAGCACCGGCACGAAATCCCATTTCGTGTGGCCGCGCTCGCCCCAGGATATAGCGGCGCTGACCTTCTCACGAACCTGCCTGAGGGCATTGAGGCTCTCCGGTGGACAGGGTTCCTCGAACCAGTCGATCTGACCGGCTTCCTCGAGACTGCGGCAAAGGCGAATGGCAGTGGGAACGTCGAACCGGCCATGC
This sequence comes from Rhizobium sp. BK049, assembly GCF_014193135.1. Lineage (NCBI taxonomy): Bacteria > Pseudomonadati > Pseudomonadota > Alphaproteobacteria > Hyphomicrobiales > Rhizobiaceae > Rhizobium > Rhizobium sp. BK049. The sequence goes on along the minus strand of NZ_JACHYV010000021.1, from coordinate 72,616 downwards.
GCATCGATGAGGATGTCGACATCAGCGCCCGCCGTTTCGCGGATGAGGGCGGTGAGTTCGGCGGCCTCACGCTCATCCTTGCGCGTCATGCTGCCATCGAGGTAGCCGTTTCGTTGTTCGCGAGCCAGTCCACCAGAGGCGATGCCCTGGTATGGGAAAGGATCGAACTTGAGCGCGGTGTGACCGGATTCGACGATATCTCGAATTTCCCTGACCACCGCCTCCTTGCTCGTAAACTTGGCCTGGTTGGGATGGGTGTAGAGCGCAATTCGGTCGCGTACCGGTCCGCCCAGGAGCTCGTATATCGGCTTGCCAAGGACTTTGCCCCGGATGTCCCAGAGGGCTATGTCGATGGCGCTGACGCATTCGACGGCGGCGCCGCGACTGCCCATGTAGGTGAAGCTGCGGAATATCTTGTGCCACAGATACTCGATGCGCGCCGAATCCTCACCCGTCAAAGCGGCGCCGATCTGCCGCAAGATCGTGCACAGGGCCCGATTGGCGAGCCTTGTCGTGGTGGTGATCTCTCCCCAGCCGCTCACTCCCTCGTCGGTCGTCACTTCGACAAATAGAAACTCTCCCCAGTAAGAAGCATCCGATCTGATGAGCCACGGCCGAACGCTGGTGATTTTCATCTCAACTGCCTCTACCTGAAGTGTTCCGGGTATGCACTCTATCCTGCGCGAGCGGCGTTACGCGCACGCATGTGTTCGAGGATGTGCCGCCCCGAGCCTTCGACATGGCGTGCGATAAGTTCGGCTGCCTCGTTCGCCCTTCCGGCTTTGACATGCGCGATCAGCTCGCGATGCTCGCTCAGGATCGCTGCACGCCGGGCAAGCGTAAAATCGAAGCGGCGGCTCACGGCTCGAAGCACTTCGCGATGCTTCCACCAAAGCTCGGCGGCATGGCGATTGTAGTGCTTCCGGTACATGACGGTATGAAAGGCGGTGTCGAGTTCGCTATGCCTTAGCGTGTCGGCAAAGTTGTTCTCTTCAATGAGGCTTTGGATGCGTTCGAGTTCAGCAATGTCCTCCACCGTCGCCATATTCACGAACCAGCGCGTCAGTGAGGGCTCGATTAAGACGCCTATCTCGTAGATATCCCGAACAAAGTCCTGATCGATGGGCCGGACGCGCGCTCCGCGGTTGGGAACGAAGGTGACAAAGCCCTCGCCGCGCAGCAGTTGCAAAGCCTCCCGCACGGGGTTGGTCGAAGTGCCGTGGCGCCGGGCGAGATCGGTGATGACGAGCCGCTCGTTGGCCGCGAGCCGCCCTTCGATGATGTCGTCCCTGATCAGCTGGTAAACAGACGCGCCCTCGCTCGAGGCTCCAGTAGCGTCGATTCCCTCGGGCGGCTGTGCTTTAAATTCGCTTGTCTCGGCCAAGACTGTCCCCAATCCATACACACATTTCCGAGATATCACGCAAAATCTTCTAAAACAATGTACGATTTTCTTCAGTTGACAGATAATCTATGGCATGAAAACGTATTATAAGGTCGAAGGGATACATTAAGTGGGAGAATCCCACGACCTGGGAGCAAGACCGCTCGCCTGAAGAGCGGCTTGGGAGAAAACCTGGGAGAATATCTATGACGAGTCTTTCGCTCGGCCGTGTCGTGGTACGCGGCACTGTATCCACTGCTTTGATGGTATCGTTGATGTCCGTGCCTGCGCTCAGTGCGCCGGTCGACTTGAGCCAGTGGTCACCGCAATATGTGCGCTCGATTGCCGGCACGCAGGAGTTCGACACGGCGGCCGGTTGCGCCAAGGTCACCCCCCTCGACTATAAGGGGCGGCTGACATTCTGGTATCAGGGCGTGTTCGAGGGCGACCCCGACCTCCTGCGCCAGTATTACAAGGACTTCTTCGAGACCTTCCGCAAAACCTATCCAAACATCCAGCTTGAGGAACAAGCCCTTACCTATAACGACCTTCTGGACAAGTTCCGGACCGCACTTTTGGGCAATGCGGCGCCCATGGCGGTCCGCCTACAAATCCTCGGCGGGACCGAGTTCGCCTCAAAGGGTTATTTGCAACCGCTCAAGCCCGAGGATGTAGGCTATTCGACCGAGGATTTCTGGCCAGGCGCCATGAAGGCGGTGACGTGGGAGGGAGTGACCTACGGCATCCCAACCAACAACGAAACGATGGCATTCATCTGGAACGCCGATGTCTTCAAGCGTGCAGGTCTCGATCCCGACAAGGCTCCTGTAACCTGGGACGACGTCGTCAAGTATTCCAAGCAGATCCACGACAAGCTTGGTATTGCCGGTTACGGCCTCGTGGCTCGAAAGAATGCGGGTAATACGCCATACCGCTTCATGCCGCAGCTATGGGCCTATGGCGGCGGCGTCTTCGACGAGGCGACCGCCAACCCGACCTACAAGGAGGTCCAGCTCAATAGCCCGCAGAGCAAGGCGGCCTTGCAAGCCTCCTACGACATGTATGTTCGCGACAAGTCGGTTCCGGTTTCGGCGCTCACCAACCAGCAGGCCGACAATCAGCCCCTGTTCCTCGCTGGCCAGCTCGGCATGATGATCTCGCACCCGTCCGACTACAACGTCATGCTCGACCTGCAGAAGAAGACGACGGGCAGCGACAAGGAAAAAGCCCAGACCGTCATCGACAACATGCGCTACGGCCTCATTCCGACCGGCCCCGACGGCAAGCGTGCCGTCGTGTTTGGCGGCTCCAACATTCACATCCTGAAGCCCGAATATGTCGAGGGCGGCAAGGTAGACGAGCCGGCTGCAAAGGCCATCATCTGCATGTGGACGAGCCCGGAATGGTCGCTGAAGATGGCCTATGCCGGTTCGAACCCCGGCAACCTGAACGGCTTCAAGACCAAGTGGATGAAGGAGCGTCTCGATAACATCAAGTTTCTTGATGTCACGACTTCGATGCTGCCCTACGGCATCCCGTTCCCGGCACTGCCACAGTCGCCCGAGATCATGAACATCATCATCCCGGACATGCTGCAGAATGCCCTGACCGGGGCCATGACGGTCGACCAAGCAGCGGACGACGCAGCCAAGAAGGTCAAAGACCTGATGGACGGCGGACTCTAGTCAATCCTGACGATCTGACCGGCTGCACCTCGATTGCAGCCGGTTTGTTCCGAAGAATAGGGGCACCGCACAGTGACGATCTTGACTGGCAAGGCCGAGGCTCACCGCAGACTGCAATCCGATCGGCTCGGCGTGCTGCGAAACATCTTGGAGCATCGCGCTGACTATGCATACGTGCTTCCCGCGATCGCCGTGATGCTCATCGTCATCGCCTACCCGATCTACTACACAATCGAACTGTCGTTCTTCAACACACCGCCTGGCCTGCAGCTCCGGGACAAGATCTTCGTCGGTTTCGACAACTACACCGCCATCCTCACAAGTGCGGTGTTCTGGAAGGTCACCTCGAACACTCTCATCTGGACCCTGGGATCCACTCTCATTTCATTTGTCCTGGGATTTGCCTGCGCCCTGGCGCTCCATCGCGACTTTGTCGGCCGCGGCATTCTGCGCGCCATCCTGATCATCCCCTGGGTCATCAGCGCTGTGGCCGCGTCCTATATCTGGAAGTGGATCTACCATTCGGACTTCGGGATAATCGGCGCGGTGCTGGTCGGCCTCGGATGGGCCGATCGGCCGCCAAACTTCATCGACAGCGTCAGCACAGTGCTGCCCTCCTTGATCGTCGTCAACATCTGGCGCGAGTTTCCGTTTGCCATGATCATGATGATGGCTGGCCTGCAGACCGTTCCCGAGCAGTTGCTGCGCGCCGCCAAAGTCGACGGAGCCAATGCTTGGCAGCGGTTCTGGCACGTCACCTTTCCGCATTTGAGAAACGTCTCGACGGTGACTATCCTTCTGCTCGCAGTGGCCAACTTCAATTCTTTCATCATCCCCTGGATCATGACCGGCGGCGGACCCTCGAACGCATCGCATATCTGGATCACCCACATCTATGAGCTTGCCTTCGGCCGCCAGCGCTGGGGGGTGGCATCGGCCTATTCGGTGCTGCTGTTCCTGATCCTGATGGCGCTCGGCTACTTCTACGTCCGTGCTCTGAGCGGTAACGAACAGAGGGGTGGAAGCGAATGAGCGCGATTGCCGAGACTGCTCATCGAAGGCAGGCGCGTCGCCGTGCGCGCATCGATGGATGGCGGTGGGGCGGACGCATCTTCCTTGTGTTCATGTTGCTTTACACGGCATTACCGATGGTGTGGATGCTGATCACCTCGATCAAGTCCGGCTTCGCGGCCATGCAATTTCCGCCGCAATGGTGGCCGGACCAACCCACCCTCGCCAGCTACCAGAAGCTGCTCGATCAGCAAAACAGCGTCGGCCAGGACTTCCTGCGCTTCTTCTGGAACAGCCTTTTCGTCTCTATCACCACGACGATCCTTTCGGTGATCGTGGCAGTTCCTGCGGCCTACGCGTTTTCGCGCTTCACCTTCCCGGGCCGGAACTTTCTGTTCTTCGCCGTCCTGCTTCGCAACATGTTCCCGGCAGTGATCTTTCTCGTGCCGCTCTTCATCCTGATGCGCGCCATCGGGCTGGTGAACACGCATGGGTCGCTCGTCCTCACTTACCTCACCTTCGGTCTGCCGCTGGCAATCTGGCTCCTCAAGGGCTTCTACGACAACATCCCGGTGCAACTCGAGCAGGCCGCGCGCATCGACGGTGCAACGCGGTTCCAGGCCTTTCTCCTGATCGTCATGCCGCTCTCGGCTCCGGGCATCATCGCCACGGCGATCTATTCCTTCATCGGCGCGTGGAACGAGTACATCTACGCCTACACCTTTCTCTCCAAGAACGAGCAATTGACGCTGCCGGTCGGCATCCAGCGCTTCTTCTCGGAAAACACGACGGACTTTCCGGGCCTGATGGCGGCAAGCTTCATGATGAGCGTGCCCGTCGTCGTCCTGTTCCTTGTCCTTCAACGATACTTCGTACGCGCCCTCACCGAAGGCGCAGTCAAGCACTAGGGAGTTGCCGGTGGCCCACGTGGTCCTCAAAGATCTGGTCAAGACCTATGGCGCCTTCAAAGCTGTCAACGATGTTTCGTTGACGGTCAATGACGGTGAATTCGTTGCGCTCGTCGGCCCTTCAGGCTGCGGCAAGACAACCACGCTCAATCTTGTGGCGGGGCTTATCCCCATCACTTCCGGCGACATCGTCATCGGCGACCGGGTGGTCAACGACCTCGACCCCAAGGACCGGGACATTGCAATGGTGTTCCAGAACTACGCGCTCTATCCGCAGAAATCTGTCTACAAGAATCTGGCGTTTCCGCTGCAGATGCGCAAACTGCCAAAGGACGAGATCGACAAGAAGGTCAGGGAAGCAGCGCGCGTGCTCGACATGACGCAGCTGCTCGAGCGCAAGCCACGCGAACTTTCGGGCGGCCAACAGCAGCGCGTGGCGCTCGGCCGTGCGCTCGTTCGCGATCCGGCAGTATTCCTGATGGATGAACCGCTTTCCAACCTCGACGCAAAACTGCGCGTGCAGATGCGGTCAGAGATCAAACGTTTCCACCAGGACCTCAAGGCGACGATCATCTATGTGACGCACGATCAGCTCGAAGCGGTGACCATGGCCGACAGGATGGCTGTGATGAACGGCGGCTATCTGCAGCAATACGATACTCCGGCGCAGGTCTTTGCCCATCCGGTGAACATGTTCGTCGCCAGCTTCGTCGGCAGCCCGGCGATGAGCCTTATCCCACTGGAGGCGTCCACGGCAGGCGGCGAGACCGTGTTGACCAGCGCGGAGGGCTGGCGCCTCGAGCTTTCGCCGCAAAACGCCCAGAAAGTTGCAAGGTCATCCACGAGGAAGATCGTGCTCGGCGCACGCCACTCGACGGTCAAGCTGCACAAGAGCGTGGTTCCTGGAAGCATCCCTGCCAAGGCCTATACGGTGGAGCCGACCGGAGACGTCACCTTCGTACAGGCGTTCCTGTCCGGCGCCGTCGTCAATGTCAGCGTGCCGCCGACCGTTGCGGTCACGCCCGACGAACAGATCTGGCTCGAATTCGATCAGGAGCGGATGCATCTGTTTGACGGCGAAACGGAAATGGCGCTGAAGGCCAACTGACTCATGGCGGATGCGTGTGAAACGAGGCGTGGATGACTGCGAAGCTTAAAATCACGGAAATCAAGCCCTATCCTGCATGGGTCGGAACACGCAACCAGATGCTGGTCAAGGTGGAGACCGATAGCGGTATCTTCGGTTGGGGCGAGAGCGGCTTGAGCGGCCGCGAGAAGGCCGTGGCCGGCGCGATCGAGCACTATCGCGAATTTCTCATCGGCCGCGACCCGATGCAGATTGGTCGGATCTGGCAGGAAATTTATCGCAGCCAATATTTCGAAGGCGGGCGCGTTCTGCAGGCGGCGATTTCCGCGATCGACATTGCCCTTCACGACATCAAGGGCAAGGCGCTGGGGGTTCCAGCCTACGAACTGCTCGGCGGCAAGCAGCGCGACCGCATTCCGACCTTCGCCTCGACCGGCGACGAGGCCGAGGGCGATGTCGCCATCGACCGCGCCCGCGAACTGCGCGCACAGGGTTGGCAGGCGATCCGTTTCTTCCCCATCGGGCAAAGCAGCAAGGACATCTTCGAGCCGCGGGAGTCGATCGGGCCTACCGCACGGATGCTGAACAGCGCGCGCGAGGCGCTCGGCGATGACGTCGTTCTCGGCATCGACTACCATCATCGGCTGTCGGTGGCAGAGGCGGCGAGCTTCTGCAACAAGCTCGGCCGTGGTGTGCTTGATTTCCTCGAGGAGCCGATCCGAGACGAAACACCTGGGGCTTACGAATCCCTACGCATGATGACCGACATCCCCTTCGCCATCGGCGAGGAATTTGCCAGCAAGTGGCAGTTCCTGCCATATATCGAGCGCGGCATCCATCAGTTCAACCGGCTCGATGTCTGCAATGTTGGCGGGCTTACCGAAGCGATGAAGGTCGCTGGCTGGAGCGAGGCGCACTATGTGGACCTGATGCCGCACAATCCCCTTGGTCCAGTCTGCACGGCCGCGACCATCCATCTCGCCGCTGCGGTGCCGAATTTCGCCTGGCTGGAGACCAGGGCGCCCGAAGCCAAGCTCGGCTTCGACAATTCCGACTTCTTCCCCGTGCAACCGCGGCTCGACGGCACGGACTATCCGGTCAGCGATCTGCCGGGTCTCGGCGTCGAGGTCAACGAAGAGGCGGTCAAGGCGGAGAGCTTTCGTTTCTGGGAGGCGCCCCACCTGAAGCGCCGCGACGGTTCTGTCACCAACTGGTAGTTTCATCCACCGGAGCCTAAAATGACGCATACGCCCGATATCACGCGACCGTCCAAAGACTTGATCGACGCGCTGAAGGAGATCGGCGCCGCGACCATTGCCGGTACGCTCGGCCACATGGGCTTCCGCAATCCGCATATGGTCGGCCCGGTATCGCAGAGCCGCGGCAAGTCGATCGTCGGCCCGGCGCTGACGCTCCAGTTCCTGCCTCAGCGTCCGGACCTTTTCAACGAGGGAGAATATGCAGATCCGGAGACGCAGCTGCACCGGCACGTGCTCTATCACGTGCAGGAGGGCGATGTGGTCGTGGTCGACGCGCGCGGCGACATGAGCTCGGGCGTCTTCGGCGATATGATGTCGACCTATTTCAAAGGCAGAGGCGGCGCTGGCATCGTCATCGATGGCTGCATGCGCGACCGGCCCAATGTCGAGAAGCTCGATCTCGCCCTCTGGCTGCGCGGCTGGACGCCCAACTACCATGTACAGACGAGCATCTACCCCAACGCCGTCAACGTCCCGATTGCCTGCGGCGATGTCACGGTAATCCCCGGAGACATCATCGTCGCGGACGATGACGGGGTGGTGGTGCTACCAGTCGCAATGGCCCCGAAGGTCATCGAAGAATCGCAAAAGCACCACGATTGGGAGGAGTTCTCGCGAGCGAAGCTGATGGAGGGCGGGTCGCTGCAGCGCTACTATCCGCTGCACGACGATGCCCGCACAGAGTACGAAGAGTGGCGCAAAAGAAACCGCGCGGGAACAATCTAGACAGCGGATTGCTCCAGAAGGCGACGAACTTTGTGAGGCGTCGCAGGCGTCTGCGGAATAGGCACGGCGCAGCATTCGCCCTCGGCGCCGGGCTGATGCGGTTTAGGTGTTCGCAACCGCACCAATTTGAATTCGTACATTGCGACTCAACTTCGCTGTGAAAGTCAGCTGTCGGTATCGCCGCTCAGCCGTTGGGCTCTTGGCTAGTGAATCTTGATTAATTGCCCCCCATCATAAAACGCTTTAGTTTTACTTGGAGGGTGCCTCGACGAGACGGAACGTCCTCGGCTTCGCAGCGCCGTCGGCCACTTCGGTTATCGCGGCAATTCCAGGTGCCGTTCGACGACACGACCTACGAGGAGACGAGCGATGGGCGCAACGACGCCGGACAACATCATGCAGCTTGGCATGGGGTTCTGGGCCTCCAAAGCCCTGCTCAGCGCGGTCGAGCTCGGCGTCTTCACCGAGCTCGCAGCCGGCCCGGCCGACCTGACCGACCTTGAGGCCAGGCTGAAACTGCATCCCCGTTCGGCCCGCGACTTCCTCGACGCCCTGGTGGCCCTGAAGCTGCTCGAACGCGAGGACGGCAGCTATCGCAATGCCACCGATGCGGACCTCTTCCTCGACAAGGCGAAGCCATCCTATATCGGCGGCATCCTCGAAATGGCCAATGCCCGGCTATACGGTTTCTGGGGCTCGCTTACCGAAGCCCTGCAGACCGGAGAGCCGCAGAACGAAGCCAAGTACAGCGAGGACCTCTTTGCTGCGATATACGCGGATCCGGCACGGCTGCGCGGGTTCCTCGAGGCGATGAGCGGGATCAGCGCCGGTCCGGCGCAGGCGATCGCCGCCAAGTTCGACTGGTCGAAATACACGAGCTTCGCCGACGTGGGCGCGGCGCAAGGCATGGTACCGGTGGTGATCGCCAAAGCCCATCCGCATCTCCAGGCCCTCGGCTTCGACCTACCCGCCGTGCAGCCGATATTTGACGAGTTCGTCGCCCGGCACGGCCTTGCCGACCGCATTCGCTTCCAACAGGGCAACTTCTTCGACAGCCCGCTGCCACGTGCGGATGTGATCGTGATGGGGCATATCCTCCACGACTGGGATCTTGCCGAGAAGAGGATGCTGCTGGAAAAAACCTTTGCCGCGCTGCCGAACGGCGGGGCCCTGATCGTCTACGACGCCGTGATCGACGATGACCGCCGCAGCAACGCCTTTGGCCTGCTGATGAGCTTGAACATGCTGATCGAGACCCGCGGAGGATTCGACTACTCCGGCGCCGACTGCCAAGCCTGGATGCGCGACGCCGGTTTCGTATCCACGCGCGTCGAGCCGTTGCTGGGGCCGGACTCGATGGTGATCGGATTCAAACCAGACTGAGCGGCCCAACGCTCGATCAACCTTGTTTTTCCCGCGGCGACTCACGTCCGCAACAGGTTTTTCTCGCAAAAGCCCCGCGGTTGTTGCGACCGCGGGGCTTCTCGACGCCTCACCCGGGAGAGGGGATCAGGCGGCCTGGACTTTTCGGTTGGTACGGGCCCATTCGGGCAGCCAGTCCCCGTGAGCGGCGAGCAGGTCGTCGACCAGCGACCAGATCTGGTCGAGGTCGAGTTCGGCCGCCGTATGGGGGTCCATCATCGCGGCGTGATAGATGTGCTCGCGATTTTCCGTCATCAGCGCCTGCACCGTCAGTTCCTGGACGTTGATGTTGGTGCGGATCAGCGCCGTCAGCTGCGGCGGCAGGTCGCCGATGAAGGTCGGCTGGATGCCGGAGGCGTCGACGAGGCAGGGCACTTCGGCGGCGCAGTTTTCCGGCAGCGAGGTGATGCAGCCATTGTTGCGGACATTGCCGTAGATCACCGAGGGCTCACCGGTCCAGACCGAGTTGATGATCGAGGAGGCATATTCCTTCGACGGCTTCACCTCGATCTTGTCGGCGCTGCGATAGGCCTCGGCCTGGCCCTTCCAGCGCTCGATCTGCTCGATGCAGCGCTTCGGATATTCATCGAGCGGAATGCCGAATTTCTCGATCAGGTCCTCGCGGCCCTCCTTGATGAAATAGGGCGTGTATTCGGCGAAATGCTCGGAGCTTTCGGTGACGAAATAGCCGAGCCGCGTCAGCATCTCGTAGCGCACCTTGTTCGGGCAGCGCGGGTTCCAGCCGGGCTTCGGCGCCCTGCCCTCGCGATAGGCGCGCAGGAGATCGGGATAGAGGTTGCGGTACGAGCCATCGGCCTGGCGATGCTCGAATTTGAGATAGAAGGCCATGTGGTTGATGCCGGCGGCGCGATAGCGGATTTCCTCGTAGGGAATATCGAGATCGTGCGCGAGCTCCATCGCCGTGCCCTGCACCGAGTGGCAGAGGCCGACCTGGCGAATGGTCGGGTATTTCTCCGATATCGCCCAGGTGTTGATCGCCATCGGGTTGACATATTGCAGCATGATCGCCTCGGGGCAGACGGCGAGCATGTCCTCGCAGACCTTCCAGAGATGCGGCACGGTGCGCAAGCCCCGCATGATGCCGCCGACGCCGAGCGTATCGGCGATCGTCTGGCGCAGCCCGTATTTCTTCGGCACCTCGAAATCGGTGACGGTGCAGGGCTCGTAGCCGCCGATCTGGAAGGCGACGACGACGAAATCGGCGCCTGAAAGCGCCTTGCGCTGGTCGGAATAGGTCTCGGCCTTGGCCTTGACGCCGAGCGTCGAGATCAGCTTGTTGACGACGATGGCGCTTTCTTCCAGCCGCTGCGGATTGAGGTCCATCAGGGCGATGGTCGCGCCCGACAGAGCGGGACGCTGAAGCACGTCGCCGATGATGTTCTTCATGAAGACGGTGGAGCCTGCTCCGATGAAAGTGATCTTGGGATTTCCTGCCATTATAGCCTCCGGCATTCGATAATCATGCTACCTCGAAAGCGGCCTTGACGAGCCGTTCGGTGTAAGCGGTCTTGGGATTGGTGAGAACTTCGTCGACGGGCCCCTCTTCCATGATCTTGCCATGCTGCATCACGATGACGCGATGGCAGAGAGCGCGGACGACCTTGAGGTCGTGGGAGATAAAGAGGTAACTCAAGCCCCGCTCGTCCTGCAGCTTGCGCAGGAGCTCGATGATCTGCGCCTGGACCGAAAGGTCGAGCGCCGATGTCGGCTCGTCGAGCAGGATGAATTCCGGCTCCAGCGCTATGGCGCGGGCGATCGCGATGCGCTGTCGCTGGCCGCCGGAAAATTCATGCGGGAAACGCGACAGGATATTGCCGGGCATGCCGGCGGCAACAAGCGCCTCGCGCACTCGGTCCTGCCGTTCGGCCCGCGTCGCGCCGAGCCGGTTTACGACAAGGCCTTCCTCGATGATCTGGCCGATCGTCATGCGCGGATTGAGCGAGGAGAATGGGTCCTGGAACACCACCTGCATGCGGGCGCGCAGGGGCCGCATCTCGGCCCTGGAAAGCCCGTGGATCGGCTGGCGGTCGAAATGGATCTCGCCCGCCTGCGGCGTGTTCAGCCGCAAGATCGCCTGGCCGAAGGTGGTCTTGCCGGAGCCGGATTCGCCGACGAGGCCGAGCGTCTCGTGACGGCGCAGCGTCAGGCTTAGGCTGTCGACGGCGACAAGCTCGCGCATCTCGGGCTTGAGGAAGGTGCCGTGACGCAGCATGAAGCCGACCCGCACGCCCTTGGCATCGAGGATGATGTCGGAGCCCTCCGGCAGCGGATTGGCTTGTCCACGAGGCTCGGAGGCGAGCAGATGCCGGGTGTAGGGGTGCTGCGGATTGGCAAAGAGCGCCTCGGTGACATTGTGCTCTCGCACCTCGCCATGCTGCATCACATAGACGTAATCGGAGAACTGCCGCACCACCGTGAGATCATGGGTGATGAGGATGACCGCCATTCCCAGCTCTTTCTGCAGGTTGCGGATGAGGTTCAGGATCTGCGCCTGCACGGTGACGTCGAGCGCCGTCGTCGGCTCATCGGCGATCAAGACGTCGGGATCGTTGGCGAGCGCCATGGCGATCATCACACGCTGGCGCTGGCCGCCGGAAAGCTGATGCGGATATTGCCGGAGTCTCGCCGCCGGATCGGGGATCTGCACATGTTCGAGCAGCTCGAGCGCCCGCCTTTCCGCATCTTTCCGGCTCATCCGACGATGGGCGCGGATCGCCTCGACGATCTGGCTGCCGATCGTATAGATCGGGTTCAGCGAACTCATCGGCTCCTGGAAGATCATCGAGATGCGATCGCCGCGCAGCTTGCGGCGCGCCCGCTCGGAAAACTTCAGGATGTTGCTGCCGTCATAGGAAACCGTCGATTTATCGGAGACGACGGCACGCTTCGACAGGAGCCCCATCACCGTGCGCGCCGTCACCGATTTGCCGGAGCCGGATTCGCCGACGATGGCGATCGTCTCGCCGCGATAGAGCTGGAAGGAGACATCCTTGACGGCTTCGACCATGCCGTCCTCGACCTTGAAATTCACCGCGACGTTGCGGGCGTCGATAATCGGCGTTTCCGAGCGGCCGTCATGATCATGACGGACGGGCGGGGCGAAGGAGCTGACCAGTGCAAGAGCCATATCAATCACCTCAATAAGGGTCGACCGCGTCGCGCAGTCCGTCGCCGAGCGCATTGAAGGCGAAGACGGTGACGAGCACGAAGCCGACGGGAGAGAGAATCCAGGGATAGGAGCCGATGACCGAATAGGTCGCCGTATCCTGCAACATCAGCCCCCAGGAGATCAGCGGCGGTTTAACGGCAAAGCCCAGGAAACCGAGGAAGGATTCCAACAGGACGACGCTTGGTATGTGCAGCGTCACCGCGACGATGACGTGGCTCATCACGTTGGGCAGGATATGCTGGATGATGATGCGCCGGTCGGTCGCGCCGACGGCCATCGCCGCCCGGACATAATCGATACGGGCAAGGGCCAGGGTCTTGCCGCGCACCTCGCGCGACATCTGCGCCCAGCCGAGCGCCGACATCACGACGATCACGAAGGCGAGGAAGACATTGGTCGGCGCCGTCACCGGAATCAGCGAGGTCAATGCGAGATAGAGCGGCAGCTGTGGGAAGGCGAGCACCAGTTCGACGAAGCGCTGCAGCCAGATATCGAAGGTGCCGCCGAAATAACCCGAGACCATGCCCACCGTCGTGCCGATGAGTGTGACGATGAAGACAACTGTCAGCGCGATCATCAGCGAAATCCGCGAGCCGATGATGGCGCGCGACAGCACGTCGCGGCCGAACTTGTCGGTGCCGAGGAAATGCACCGGCTGGCCATCGGTCGAACCGAAGAAGTGCCGGTTCGCTGGAATGAGGCCGAACAGCTTGTACTCCGCGCCTTCGACGAAGAAGCCGAGCAGCCGCGGATTGTCGTAATCCATGCCGACGATCGGCTGAAAGGTGACCGGATCGAGCTCCTCGGAATCCGACAGCGCGTAGACGCGCGGCCGGAAGACGAAGTTTCCGTCCTTGTCGTGGAAGCTCATCACCTGCGGCGGCGCGAAGCCGACATCGGTCGCCTTCGGATCCATCGGCGCGAAAAAATCGGCAAAGACCGCCATGATGATCAAAAGCCCGACGAGCACCAACCCTGCCATGCCGGTCCAGGAGCGCCGCAACCGGCGCCAGACGAGCGCAAGGTAACTTTCGTTGCCGTGTGACGGCTTCCTGATCGCAGGTTCGGTTGTCGGTGGCGTGTCGGAAGAATCGAAAGCAAGCATCTCAGGCTCCTCCGAACTGGCGTACGCGCGGATCGAGCAGAGCGAGCAGCATGTCGGCGATGATGTTGCCGACGATCAGCGTTGCCGACAGAACCATCATGAAGGTGGCCGTGACATAGACGTCGCCGATCGCCATCGAGCCGACGATCGCCGGGCCGACGGTCGGCAGCGCGAAGATGATCGCGGTTTCGATCTCGCCGGTCAGCATGTAAGGCAGCACCACCCCTTGATACATGACGAGAGGATGCAGCGCGTTCGGCACTGCATGGCGCATCACCACCGCGCCGCCGGAAAGACCCTTGGCCTTTGCCGTCTCGACATATTGCGCATTCAGCGTGTCGAGCAGATTGCCGCGCATGACGCGCATGTTATAGGCGAGCCCGCCGAAAGTGGCGATCGCGACAACCGGCCAGACATGGCTGACGAGATCGACGAATTTCGCCCAGGACCACGGCGCCCCTCCATATTGCGGCGAGAAGAAGCTGCCGATCTCGGTCACGTTGAACTGAAAAACCAGGAGATAGACGATGATCAGCGCCATCAGGAAACGCGGCACCGTCATGCCGAGGAAGGATATCGCCGACAGCGTGCTGTCGATCCAGCTATATTGCCGCGTCGCCGCCCAGATTCCGAAGCCGATGCCGAGCACCGAGGCGAAGATGTGGCAGACGAGCGCCAGCAGCAAAGTGCGCGGCAGGCGCTCGCCGACGACGTCGGCGACCGGCTTGTTGTAGAACATGCTGTAGCCGAAATCGCCGCGTGTGACGATGCCGCCGATCCAGTTGACGTATTGGATGACCATCGGCTTGTCGAGGCCGTGCTCGACGCGGTAGGCCTGCGCCTGCGCTTCGGCCTGGGCATAGGATGCGCCGCCCTGATTGATCAGCTGCGATCTTATGTAATCGGCATAGTCGCCGGGCGGCGCCTGGATGATCGCGAAGGTCACCACGCTCAGGATGAAGAGAACGGGGATCGCGGAGGCTATGCGCACGAGCAGGAATCGTAACATCGAACGGTTCGCTTCTCTCTGCCGCCAGTCGCTCCTTGTCAGCGCGGCCGGCTCGTTGGTCATATCAGGCCGCGCGTCACGCGCGGCCTGGATCTCGTTTCAGCTGGGAGGGAACTCTCCAGCGCGTCGCACGATCTGCGACGCGCTTTTGTTTCACATCAGTTGATCGGGCCCTTGTCACCGGGCTTGCCGGGCAGCTGCTCGGGGAACAGCTCGTATTTGCCCTGCTTGTCGGCAGCCACCCAGAGGCGTTCGCGGATCACCGAATCTTCAGCCCAGTTGAACATCATGATCGGCGTCCCCTGCGGCACGTTCGAGAAGCGCTTGTTGATGATCAGGGCGCCCGGATATTCCGTCAGGCCGACCGTGTTGACGTGTTCCGTCGAGATCTTCTGATACTGCTTCATCAGGCCGACGCGCTCGTCGTTGTCCTGGCTCGTCCTGAACTTGTTGACGACGTCGACGAGCTGCGTTTCGAAGGGCATCAGATCGAGCTGGTCATCCTTGCCGGCGCGATGGTGCCAGCTGGTGCGCGGACCGACGGGGGCAAGCTGCTCGGTATTCTGCACCACCGAAGACAGCTCCGTCGTGTTGCGCTGGATTAACCAGTCGAAGCGGCCGGCATAATGGGCGTCATCGCGCTTGGCGCCATCGAGCGCATTGAGGACGATCTTCAGCCCGAGCTTCTCCATCTGGCCGACGACACCTTCGGCAAGGCTCTTGTCGGTCGTGTACTGATTGTTGATCAGCATGACGATTTCGACATCCTTGCCGCCCGCCGTACCAGCGGGGAAGTTGACGATGCCATTGCCATCGGTGTCCTTGAGGCCGGCTTTGGCGAGTTCCGCCTTGGCGCCTTTCAGGTCATAGGGATAGTAGACGGTGGAGTTGCGGTCGTAGAAGCTGGTGCCGGAGGAAAGTCCGCCCGGATAGATCGCCGTAAACGGCCCCTTGACCAGCGAGTCGCCGATCGCCTTGCGATCCAGCGCCATGGTGACGGCCTTGCGGAAATCCTCATTGCGGTTGAGCTCGCGGATCGCCTGGCCACGCTCGTCCGGGTTGCCCCAGCCATTGGCGGAGAAGTTCATGCGCAAGTTATAGCCGATCAGGCGCGGTCCGAAGGCCAAGCGGGCGGGCGCGGTTTTTTCGGCGGCGCGCTTCAGCGAAGCGACGAAGTTTTCCGGCTGCTCGAGGTTGGAGAAATCGGCGGATCCGGCCACCGCCTGAACGTCGCGGTCGGCCCAGGTCGAGAGCTTGTAGTGCAGCTCGTTGAGATAAGGCAGCTGGTTGCCCTTCTCGTCGGTCTTCCAGTAGTAGGGGTTGCGGCGCAGGACGATGATGTCGTCGGGGCGATATTCCACAGGCACCCAGGCGCCCATCACGGGCATGTTCATGAACTCCGGCGGGAAGGCGTTCTTGAACTGGTCGTAGGTGTTCTTCGAATATTTCGGATGCTGGGGCTTCAGGATATGCGACGGACCCGGGCAGAAGTTCGGGTAGGACATGGTGTAGAGATATTGCTTCGGGAAGGCTTCCTTGAAGGTCCATTCGACGGTGTAATCGTCGATCTTCTTCAGCGTCGTGCCGACACCGAAGGCCTCAGGCGAAGCGCCGCCGCCAAGCGGCGAGACGTTGGGATCGATGACCTCGTCGTCCCAGTAGAACATGATGTCGTCGGCGTTGAACGGCGCGCCGTCGGACCACTTGGCGCCTTCGATCAGGTGCATGGTCAGCTTATGGCCGTCCTCCGACCAGTCCCAGCTCTTGGCAAGGTTCGGCAGCGGCTCCGTATCCTTGGCTTCCACCTGGAAGAGCGGTGCGGTGCGCGTCAGGCATTCGGAGAGACCGATATCGATGCCGCCCCAGCCCTGCGTCTGGCCGGCGCCATAGTTCCAGCCCTCAGGCCGGCCGCCGATGACGTGACGCATCGTATCGCCGTAAACGCCGATGCCGTCGGGCATATTGCCTGTTTTGAAGACCAGCGGTTCCTTCGGCAGCCGGTCCTTGACGGGCGGTAGCTTGCCGGTGGAGACGAAATTCTTGGTGACCCAGTCGGGCTCGTGATATTCGGGCAGCGCCTTGAACTCCAGAATGGAGTCGCGCGCGACATAATTGATCTTGCCTTCGGCCGGAAAGTTCGGCGGCACCGGCGGAACGGTCGGCTCGGAGGCATAGGCGTTCAACGCCATGACCGAGACGCCGAGCGCCAGTCCGGCGAGAATGCTTGCGTTGCGGAAATTCATCATCGTTTCTCCCTCTGTTCCGGAGCGCGAACTCGGCGGCTCCTTTTCCTCGCACGATGTGAAGGCGGGTCTGATGTCATGGACCTCCCTCCCGGAAACCCATGACGACCCGTCTTTCACGAATTTACACGGCCTGTTTCAGAGCCGCCTTTTCGGCGCGCAGCTCCTCGATCGAGCGGACGTTGCGGCGGGCGGCGCCCGCCCAGTCGCGGGTCTGCACCTTCGATTTCGACAGCCGCTCCTTGGCGGCCGGCACGGCATCGGCATATTGCGGCAGCCAGCGCGCCTGGGCAACGACCATCTCGTCGACCATCTGCCAGACCTCCTCGGGCGTCGAGACGGCACCGACCAGCGGATCGTGCAGCACGGCAAGCTTCAAGAGGTCGATATCGCCCGAGACCGCCGCATGTACCGACATGCGCTGGACGTTGATCGAGGCGATGCAGGTCGCCGCACAAGCCTCCGGCAGGGTGACGCCCGAAACCATGTTGATGCCGAAGCGATCGACGAAGCCGGGCGATTCGATGATCGCATCGGACGGGAGGTTGGTGATGACGCCGTTGTTCTTGACGTTGAAATGGCCGCGATAGACCCGGTTCGTTTCCAGCCCCTCCAGAATGTGGCTGGCATGTTCGTTCGAGCGTTTGGCGGGATCGATCGGCTTGGAGGCGGATTCCAGGAATTGCGGGAATTCCGTCTCGAACCAGTTGCGGGTTTCCGTCGAGTGCCGGAGGTAGCCGCCGGTCTCGCCGTGGATCCAGTCGGACATATCGATCCAGCGGGTGATCTCTTCCGGCCGCTTGCGGTACCAGGGCAGATATTCCGAGAGGTGGCCGTTGCTTTCGGTAGAATAGACCCCGAACCGCTTCAGCACGTCGATGCGCAATTTCTCCTGCTGCGAATAGACGGGATGCGCCTCGAAGGCGGCGACCAGCTCGTCCTTGCCGATCTTGCGGCCGTTGAGGCGCAGATCGATGAACCAGGTCTGGTGGTTGATGCCGGAGCAGATGTAATCGAGCTCGCGCACCGACTTGGCGCCGAGCACCTCGGCGATCTGTTCTGCGCCGTGCTGGACGCCATGGCAGAGACCGACGGTGTCGACCTTGCCGTATTCGATCGCCGCCCAGGTGTTCATCGCCATCGGATTGGCGTAGTTGAGGAACTTGGCGCCGGGTTCGGCGACCTCTCTTATATCCTTGCAGAAGTCGAGGATGACGGGAATGTTGCGCTGGCCATAAAGGATGCCGCCGGCGCAGATCGTATCGCCGACGCACTGGTCGATGCCGTATTTCAGCGGGATCCTGATATCGTCGGCATAGGCTTCGAGCCCGCCGACCCTGACGCAGCTGATGATGTAGCGCGCGCCTTCCAGCGCCTTGCGCCGGTCGGTCGTTGCCGTCACCTTGGTCGGCAGCTTGTTTGCCTCGACGACCCGGTCGAGAATCGCCTTGATCATTTCCAGATTATGTTCGCTGATATCGGTCAGCGCGAATTCGATGTCGCGAAACTCCGGAACGCACAAAATATCGGTGAACAGCTTCTTGGTAAAACCGACGCTGCCCGCACCGATGATAGCGATTTTGAAACTCATGATCTTCACCTCGACCCAATCGAATGCTAGAGAAAAGATTGATAAGGAGGAGCAGACCGCATGCCGGCGCATGTGGTTGAAAAAGCCGTAAAACTGCCTGTTTTCCTCCCGGCCGCTCCATCGGCCGCGGTCTCTTCTTTCTTGTCGAGCGGGATTATGCCCGAAATCGGCAGGGCGACCAGAGAAGGATTATGCTTTCAGGGGTAATTTTGTGCTGCAGGATTTGATTGCCAACGGACAGGCGATGAGGACGGTTTCGCTGCCCCGCGGCCGGCAGCGATTGCACGCAATGCCGACCAGCGCCGGCTATGAAGTGCGTGAGAACGAGACCTACGACTGGGACGGCCGCCGGCGCGGCCAGACGCCCTTCACCGTGCTGCAGCACACGATCAGCGGCACCGGCCGGCTGCGCTACCAGAACCGCAATTACCGCCTCCAACCCGGCGATACGCTGCTCGTGCTCGTCCCCCACAACCACCGCTACTGGCTGGAGAAAGGCGACCGTTGGGAGTATTTCTGGATTTCGATGAACGGCGAGGAAACGCTGCGCATCCACAAGCTGGTGCTTTCCACAGCCGGTCCGGTCTTGAAGCTGCAGCCCTCGACCGTCGATCATCTCGCCGATTGCAGCCTCCGTCTGGTCAAGGGCGCGACGTCGGCGGGAGCAGCGTCGGCGATCGCTTATGAAGCGGCGATGGCCCTCTATGACGATGTCTTCAACTCGGCGGCTGTTGCCGCTGAACTCAGCCTCATGCAGCCGGTGATCGACCATATCAACGCCAATCTCGACAAGCCGCTGCCGGTCAGCGAACTCGCCGGCATCGTCGGCCTCAGCCGCGCGCATTTCTCGCGCAGCTTCGCCGAGAGCGAAGGCATGCCGCCGGCCGAATTCGTGCTGCAGCAGCGGCTACAGCGCGCCGTCAAGCTTCTGACCAAGGCGGACTTCCTGCCGGTCAAGGAAGTCGCCATCATGTGCGGCTTCGAGGACGCCAACTATTTCTCCAAAGTCTTCCGCCGCGTCTACGGCACCAACCCGACCGAATTCCGCACGACCGGCATGTATGCCAGCATCGGCAAGCTTCGCTGAGAGCCGGATCACCCGAAGGCGCAACGAAATCCATGGCTAGGTGGCGGTTTGACATCGCTTGAACGAACGGCAATGTTGCTTTTCCGGGCCTCCGGCTCGCCATGCCCGGCCGACGCCGCGAGGAAATGGAATTTCCTCAAGGCATATTCGATGACGGCGACGATGGTTCTTCGAACGGTCATTGCCATAGCGTTTCTGGCTGCACTCAGCCTTCTCTCGCGAGTTGATTTCGATGCTTGAAAGTCCCACATGGTCCGAGGCGCTTTCGGATCCCGTCGTCCAGGTGGGAGCGGTGGCCGTGATCGGCGCGATGGTTACCCGAGTTGCCCTTCGCCCCTTCCCGAGCTGGAAGCTGGCCGGTCAGGTGTTCTTCTTCGCGGCGCTGACCATCCTGCTTCTCTATCACGATATCGTGCCCTACGAGGTCAGCCCGACATCGTCTTCCGCCTTCGAACGTGTCTTCATCGGGGTTGCCAAGGTGGTCTGGTGGATCAATGCGGCCTGGGCGTTGATCGGCTTCGTTCGTGTCTTCCTGATCTTCGAACGGCAACCGCGGGAGGGACGCCTCGTTCAGGATCTGGTCATCGGCCTGATCTATCTCGGCGCGATCCTTTCGGTGGTGGCCTACGTCTTCAGCTTTCCCGTCGGAACGTTGATCGCCACCTCGGGCGTCTTCGCCATCATCCTCGGCCTGGCGCTGCAGAGCACGCTGAACGACGTCTTTTCCGGTATCGCACTCAATCTCGGCCGGCCTTACACAATCGGTGATTGGATCGTCCTCAACGATGGCGTCGAAGGGCGTGTCGTCGAAACCAACTGGCGTAGCACGCATCTCCTGAACGGCACGAACGACCTTGTCATCCTGCCCAACAGCTTCCTTGCCAAGGTGGGGCTGACCAACCTCAGCAGCCCCGACCGCAGCCACGGCGTCATGCTGACGGTCCGCGTCGTACCGACTGCGGGGCCATCGACGATCGTCGAGGTGATGCGCACCGTGCTTTTGAGCAGCGGCTCTATCCTGACGGAACCAAAGCCCGGCGTGCAGGTCAAGTCGCTCAATGCCGATGCGGTGGAGGTGGAGCTCTCTTTTCGCGTCAGGGATATTGGCCACGCCGGGCTGGCGAA
The DNA here is from genome assembly GCF_014193135.1 of Rhizobium sp. BK049. NCBI lineage: Bacteria > Pseudomonadati > Pseudomonadota > Alphaproteobacteria > Hyphomicrobiales > Rhizobiaceae > Rhizobium > Rhizobium sp. BK049. The sequence goes on along the minus strand of NZ_JACHYV010000021.1, from coordinate 51,784 downwards.
GAATGAGATATTCGATCTTATCTACCGCCACATCAAGGCGGCCGGCCTCACCCTGGCGCGGCCGATCGATGCCGCAGGCCCGCCGTCCGACCGGGTGCAGCCGGAAGAAGTGGCAGGGCAGCATCGTCCGACGCCGCTCAAGCTTCTCGACGCCATCCCCCTGTTTGCCTCGTTGACGGAGGACGAGAAGGAGACGCTGGCCGCCTCGATGACGCGGCGGACCTTCAAGAAGGATGCGATTCTGATCGAACAGGGGGATACGGTCGCTTCGCTGATGATCGTGCGCAGCGGCGCCGTCATCGCGACACGCAAGGAAGGCCAAAAGGAAATCGAAGTCGGACGATTGGCACCGGGCGACTATTTCGGCGAGAGCGGACTGCTGATCGGCGCCGGCGAAGCGGCAAGCCTGCGCGCCCTCACCTTCGTGGTCATTTACGAAATTGCACAGACCAGTCTGACACCGTTGCTGCACGACAGGCCCGGCATCGCCGAGGAGCTTGCCGCCACCCTGACCCACCGCATCGAGACCGGCCAGCATTCCTTCGTGACCGAAGGCGCAACACTGAACGGCAGCTCGATGACTTCGCTGCTGATGCGAATCCGCCACCTGTTCCAGGTGCCGCAATAGCAGTCAGTGCCACTGCCACGCGCTGAAACACGACTGATGCGCCTTACGCCCGCACCTCGAACACCATGTTGAACGGCGTTTCGGTTGCACGGCGGAAATGCGTGAAGCCGGCGTCGAGTGCAACCTTTCGAAGCCTCATTTCTCCGGCCTGAGCGCCGAGCCCGAGCCCCACCTCCTGGGAGAGCGATGCCGGTGTGCAGATCATCGTCGACGCCCCATAATAGACGCGGCCCACCGGATTGAGATTGTCCTTCAGGTGGTCATGGGCGAAGGGTTCGACGATGAGCCATGTCCCATTCGGCGCAAGCGTTTCCTTGACATGCCGCCCGGCGCCGACCGGATCGCCCATGTCGTGGAGGCAGTCGAACATGGCGACCATATCATAACCGCGCCCCGGAAACTCGGCCGCCTTGCCCTGCTCAAAAGTCACCCTGTCCCCGACGCCCGCCTCTTTCGCGGCGGCCCTTGCTGCTTCTATCGACGGACCGTGATAGTCGAAGCCGGTAAATCGGGAGGCAGGATAGGCCTGCGCCATCAGGATGGTCGATGCCCCGTGACCGCAGCCGACATCGGCGACATTGGCACCGGCCTTCAGCTTTTCCTCCATTCCGGAAAGAGCCGGGATCCACTCGTTGACAAGGTGGCTGTTGTAGCCCGGGCGAAAGAACCGCTCGGTTCCCCGGAACAGGCATGCGCTATGTTCATGCCAGCCAAGACCCTTGCCGGTGCGGAATGCTTCGGCGACTTTTGGCTCGTCCATCCACATGGATTGCACAACCTCGAAAGCGCCCACGAAGAAGGCGGGGCTGTTTTCCTCGGCGAACACCATCGCCTGTTCCGGCGTCAGGCTGAAACGATCCGATTTTTCATCATAGCTGACATATTCCGCCGCCGCCTGGGCGCTGAGCCATTCCCTGAGGTAGCGCTCCTTCACCCCCGTTTTCGCGGCAAGCTGCTCGACGCTCAAAGGCGTCCCATCGGCCATCGCCTTGAAGATTCCGACTTTGTCACCGAGCACGACCAAGGCGCCCGACACGGCGGCGCCGACGTCGCCAACAAGACGACCGACAAGAGCATCGAGTTTCTGCATGTCCGGCTCACGCATTGCAACCTCCCCGGCGCGTGATAAGAGGGCTTAAATTAGGCCTTGGCGATATTCAGTCAATCAACCTTCCTATCGCCCAATAGGGTAGCGGGTTCGATCCGGTATCAGCACATTCGCTTGCTTTCTTCGCCGGCGCTCACATCTCTCATAGTGCTGACCGAGTCCAACCATCCGTGTATCAATGCCAATTGATGACTTTTCTCTATCCGCATCTCAGTGCCGCGCGGCACGAGCTCTTATCGCGTGGTCTGAGGACGATCTATCTTCAGCCGCGAAAATCCCTAAGGCGACGATTGCCCGTTTCGAAGCCGGGAAGCTTTCCCCTGACGAGCAGACCCTGCGGGACCTGAAGGAGAGTTTGGAGGCAGCGGGCGTTCTTTTCATCCCGGAGAATGGTGGCGGCGCGGGCGTTCGCTTGGCAAGATCTGCATCGGATTCTATAGACACTGACGAGACTCAGACGGTCCAATACGAAGAACATCTCAAAAACGACGCCCCTCCCGGCGCTGGCGGTTGAATGGCAAAGAAACAGAAGCTTGAGCACTCCGAATTGGCGGGGGAATTTACCGAAGACGGGGTTACGGTGCTCGTCGATATCTTTCGAGCCGCCGGCAGCAATGAAGACTGGACGATGGAAGTCGTCACCCAGGCAGAGGACCTGATCCAGTGGGACGAGCCGTTCGCGACGGACCGCGAAGCTTTCGACGAATTCCTCGCGGTCGTGGCGCGGGACGGCATCCGCTCCTTTCTCGACGACGAACCTTCCGTGCATTGAGGGCCGGCCGTGAAGAGTATCAATGATCTCGTCGCCTCGGCGAAAACCGTCTGCGACCGATACCGGGCCGGCCGGATGGAGCGCGAGACCGTGCGGGAATGGGTCCTTCGGCTGGGCGCCTATCCCCCGCCGCACGGAGACCGCGTGCGCGAAGCGGCTGAATGGTTCCGCCTGCACAATCGCGAGCCGGTTTCCGACGATATAGTGCTCAGAGACATCGATCGGCTCAACGCAATTTCAGCCCCGTGATCCGGGCAGGCGAGCTCTATCTGAATAACCTCAGCCCCGATCCGGACTGGCGCAATTACGCCGTTACTCGACGGCGTAGGACCAATGACGATTGTGAGCCTTATGCATAATGGCTTATCCAGCTTCGGGAGGGAGAGGTCTGGGGTTTTGCAGCTTCGGCAAATGTGACACGCTCACGAGGCTGACATGGCTCCTGCATCTCACGCGAAGCGTAAGCCAAGCGCGGCTCGGTAGTTTTAATTCGTGCGGAAATAGAAGGAACAGCACGTGGCAGCATTTCCGGAAAAGGCAAAGGTCGTCATCATCGGGCTCGGCGGCATCGTCGGCGCCTCCATCGCTCATCATCTGGTCGAGCGCGGATGGGACGATATCGTCGGCATCGATAAGTCGGGCATACCGACCGACATCGGCTCGACAGCGCATGCCTCGGACTTCTGTTACACGACGAGCCACGACTATCTGTCGGTCTGGACAACGCAATATTCGATCGATTTCTATGAGAAGATGGGCCACTACGCCCGCATCGGCGGCCTCGAAGTGGCGCGAACCGGCGACCACGCCTGGATGGAGGAAATCAAGCGCAAGCTTTCCTCGGCACGCGCTTTCGGCACCCGCGCCCATTATGTCAGCCCCGCCGAGATCAAGGAGAAGTTCCCGCTGATCGAGGAAGATCAGGTGATGGGCGGCCTTTTCGATCCGGATGCCGGCCTCGTCATTCCGCGCTCGCAGACCGTTGCCGGCAAGCTGGTCGACGCCGCCGAAAAGGCAGGCAAGCTCAAGGTGTTCGGCAACACCCCGGCGAAGTCGCTGATCGTCGAAGGCGGCCGCATCAAGGGCGTCGTCACCCATCGCGGCACCATCATGGCCGACCACGTCATCGTCTGCGCCGGCCTCTGGGGCCGCCTTATCGCCGAGATGGTCGGCGAAGACCTGCCGGTCATGCCGGTCGACCATCCGCTCACCTTCTTCGGTCCCTATAACGAGTTCGAAGGCACCGGCAAGGAAATCGGCTTCCCGCTGCTGCGGGACCAGGGCAACTCCGCCTACATGCGCGACACCGGCGACCCGGCGACGACCGAGGGTGGTCAGATCGAGTGGGGCTATTACGAAGCCACCAATCCGCGCATGTGCCATCCGCGCGAACTTCTCGAAAAACACGAAGCACGCCTTTCGCCGTCCCAGCGCGACCTCGAGATGGAACAGATCCTCGAGCCACTCGAGCGCGCCATGGAACTGACACCGATCCTCGGCGAACTTGGCTATAACGAAGGTCACTCCTTCAACGGCCTGCTGCAGGTTTCCGCCGCCGGCGGCCCATCCTGCGGCGAGAGCCAGAAGGTGCGCGGTCTCTGGTATTGCGTTGCCATCTGGGTCAAGGACGGCCCGGGCTATGGCAAGCTGATCGCCGACTGGATGACCGATGGCCGTACCGAAATCGATCACAACAGCATCGACTATGCCCGCTTCTATCCGCATCAGCTGACGGAAGAATTTATCGAAGGCCGCTGCTTCGAAGCCGCCCAGAAGATCTACTTCCCGGCGGTTCACACCCGCGAACCCTATGCATCCGGCCGCAACGTCAAGCGTTCGCCCTTCTACGAGCGCGAAAAGGAGCTTGGCGGTTACTTCATGGAGCTTGGCGGCTGGGAGCGTGCGCATGGCTACGCCGCCAATGAGCACCTGCTGGAGAAATACGCCGACCGCGTCCCGGTTCGCGAGAACGAATGGGACAACCGTCATTTCTGGCGCGTCTCGAATGCCGAACACCTGGCGATGAGCGAGGATTGCGGCATCGTCAATCTCAGCCATTTTCACATGGTCGATATCGAGGGGCCTGATCATGTCGAGCTGATGGAGTGGCTGTGCGCCGCCAAGATCGGCGGCGATGCCAACATCGGCAAGGGTATCTACACCCACTTCCTCGACGACGAAGGCATGGTGCGCGCAGACTTCACCGTGTTCCGCATGGCCGACCGCTGCCGCCTCGTCAACGGCGCCGATGCCGGCCCGCGCGATCTGCACTATGTGAAGCGGGTCGCTCAAGACCGCGGCCTTGACGTGACCGTCACCGATGTCTCGGAGAAATTCGTGACGATCGGCATCTGGGGTCCGAACGCGCGCGAGACGCTGAAGAAGGTCGTAGCCGATCCGGCCGGGCTCGATCAGGAAAACTTCGCCTTTGCGGCGATCAAGCCGATCGAAATATCAGGCAAGACCGTCACCGCCTTCCGCATCTCCTATGTCGGCGAGCAGGGCTGGGAATTGCACATGAAGTACGAAGACGGCCTCGCCGTCTGGGATGCGCTGCGCTCGACCGGCGTGATGGCTTTCGGCGTCGAGACCTATGCGAACTCGCGCCGCATGGAGAAGAGCCTGCGCCTGCAGAACGCCGACCTCCTGACCCAGTACAACCTGATCGAAGCCGATCTCGCCCGCCCGAAGGTCAAGGAAGCCGATTTCCGCGGCAAGGAAAAGCATCTGGAATACAAAGCGCGCGAGCACCAGCCGGCCATGCTCTGCACGCTCGTCATGACCGAGAATACCGATAAAACAGGCGTGAAGCGCTATCCCGTCGGCAACCTGCCGGTCGTCGATCCCGCCACGGGAGAGGTTCTGGTCGACGAGCTTGGCCGCCGGTCCTACACGACCTCGATCGCCTACGGCCCGACGGTCGGCAAGAACATCGCCCTCGCCTATCTGCCGTGGTCGCATTGCCAGGTCGGACGCAAGCTTGAGGTCGAGTATTTTGCAGAGAGCTATCCGGTGGAAGTCGTCGGCGTCGGCTACAAGCCGATCTATGACCCGGAGAATCTGAAGCCGCGCACCTAATCACTCAAGCACGTGTGGCGCCGCAGGCACGCGGTGCCACACGCATGAGGCTGAGCGGCTGTAGCAGAATTTTGCTGAATGCTATTTGCTGTCGCCAGCGGCAGTTTCGACGCTATCGTCGACGGGACGGCTTGAAATGAACTGTTTCGAGATCAGCCAGCAGCCGAGCGCCCAGAGCGCGCCGGCGCACCATCCGGCGAAAACGTCCGTCGGATAATGAACGCCGAGGTAGATCCGGCTCAAACCGATGATGACGGCCAGAAAGACGCCGGCGCCCATGACGAAAATCCGCGTCGAGGGATAACGTTGTGTGCGCGCCAGCAGCGCCCCGAGCGTCAGATAGGTCACCGCCGAGACCATGGCATGGCCGGAGGGAAAACTGAGATCGCTCACCTCGACGAGGTGCGGCACGACATCGGGGCGCGGCCGCGCGACGAGGATCTTCAAAAGCGTACTCGCCAGCCACCCTGACAGCACCGAGGAAAAGACGAAGATCGCGATCGGCCAGCGCCGGTCGAGCAAGAGATAGACGGTCACGAGGACAGTCATCAGCGACAGAACGGTGATGCCGCCGAGGCTGGTGATGTCGCCGACGGCGTGCGTCAGCCAGGCGGGACCGATCGGCATGCTGAGATCGCTCGGCCGCCGCAGCGCCAGCAGGATCGCCTCGTCAAACCGGAACGTCTCCCCTTCCAGGACCTCGCTCGTCAATCGCTGGAGCACGAACAGCCCTCCCGCGACGGATGCCAGCATAATGAGCGTCAGCGGCTCATAGGCGGTAAGCCTTGTCAGAAAACCTCGTCGTTGAACCTCAGTCATGCGTGCCGTCGAGCTCCCTTTACTCATGTCGGTCTTCGCCAAATCGGCAATGCAACCTCAGGATTCAAGCCCAGCTGCGTTCAAGGCTCCTGAAGCAGGTTTTTTTACGCCCGGCGGGGCAGCCCATAATTCATCGACACCACTGAGATAGGGAAACGCATTGATCCGGTCGAGTCCTGATAAAGGACTGCGGGAGCCGGGTCGGCAAGACGCGGTACTGCCGCACACCATCAAGCGGCGATCGAGCAGACCGACGGCCTTCGAAAGCGCAACGTCTACAGCTTCGATCAGCTCACAATCCCAAAGCCTTGTTGATGGCCGCAATGAGCGCGGCTCCGGAAAATTGCTTCCGCAGATAAGCAACACAGCCCACCTTTTCCGCCTCCGCCTTCACGGAAGCGGTTTCCAACGCCGTGATGAAAATCACCGGAAGGTTTGTCCCCTCGGCCTTCAATCTGCGTTGGAGATCGATGCCCGACATGCCACCGAGGTCGATATCAAGGACAAGGCAGTGTATCGCCGTTTCTCGCTCGCGAGCGAGAAAGGCCTCGGCAGATGCATACTCCATGGCCAGAAAACCGTAGGCGTTGAGCAGCCGCCCGAGGCTACGCCGCAAGCTTGCGTCATCATCGACGACAGCGACCGTGCGGCGAAGGTTCTCTCATGCTCCTTCTTTCGAACATATGAGAGACTAACGGTTGCCGGTCAAACTAGGCCGCTTGGAGGTCGATTGATATTGTCCTAAGGGGAAGGACATCGGATCACCCCACCGGCGATGCCGTATCCTGGTCGATGAGACCGATATTTGCGGCGATCGACACCGCCTCGGCCAGTGACCGTACGGCAAGCTTTTCCATGACCTGATGGCGATGCACCTTCACGGCTGCCGGCATATCCGGCGATATTGGGCAGTTTGGGCTTCCGGAAGTCCATCTCGACTCTGACTTCAGCGATATTCTCGAAAATCTCGACTTCGCGTTCATGGCGGCAGGCGAAGCAAGATACGATCGCTTCAGCATCGTTGGTGACGTGATCTACACCAAGCTCGGTGCCGACGCCGACACGCCTGCCGGCATCCTTGCCGAAAGCGTCGATGTGACATCGAAGACCTTCGCGGGATTTCTTGGCGTCGGTTACGCCGTGCTCGAAGAGCAAAATGGCCACCTCGACGTGGTCGGTGGGATGAAGGTCTGGTCGGCCAAAACCGAGATCTCCTTCAATGGCGGTATTCTCGCCGGAGTGGATGTCGAAGACAGCGCCACATGGGTCGATGCCGTCGCCGGCGTCAGAGGAAACTACTTCTTCACCCCGGAAATCTATCTTACCGGCTGGGGTCTGGTGGGCGCCGGCGGCGCCGATCTCGACTGGGACATAGCGTTGGGCCTCGGCTACAAGTTCAACAACAGCATCTCGGCGGTCGCCGGGTATCGTGCACTGGGCGTCAATTACGACAACGACGGCTTCGTCTTCGACGTTGTGCAGCAAGGGCCGATCTTCGGAGTCGCCATCCGGTTCTGACGCGGACTGACGAACTTCGTACTGCTAGCGATTATCCTTCAGTGTGCTTCTGGCGTTCTTCGGGAGCGGGAATGACGACGCCCAGGACGCACCAGATGCGACTGCGTTCTTGTACGCGAAAAGTCGCGCGACGCTTTGGTAGCAAAAGCTCAACCTTCTTTTGCTATCGCTGGAGCCGATTGTCCTGGAGAAGATTTCCGCGATGAAAATTCTGACCGCGATGGTTCTGATGGCATCCGTCCTGCAGCCGGTCACAGCCCTTGGCGAGACCGAATGGATGGGCGGCGCGCGGCAATGGTCGGTCGGCTTTGCGAACGAGAGCCCTGCCTATTGCCGGCTGCTGTGGGACAGCGAGATCGGCAAGACAATGGAATTCCGTCAGAGCGCCACCGAGACCTTCTGGCTGGTGACCAAGACCAGCTGGGACATTCCGGCCGGCACCACGACAGACGTGACGCTGACCGATCGCAACGTGACGAAAGTGGTTGCCGCCGAATTCTTCGACAAGACGACGCTTCGCCTCTGGCCACCGGCGAGCAAAGGAAATGACGGACTGAAGAAGATCATCAAGAATTCCTTTTCAGGAACCCCTGACGTGCAACTGACCTTTGCCGGCGACGAAGGCGACTGGACGCTGCCGCTCTCGCGGGTTGACCAGCTCTACCCGACCTATCGCAAATGCCTCAAACGCCTTGAAGCCGGCGGAAAAGCCAAGCAGGATTCCGAAACCGGCAAGCCGTTCTGACGGTCTGCCCGATTCAATTCATGGGTGGCGGCGCACTCTCGCGGATCAGGCTGCGCACGGTCTCGATATCGCCGTTGAGCGGCCGCTCGTCGCCATAATGGGAGATACGCTCCCGCACGGCCTGATAGATAAGATCCGTGCCGGCCGCCCGCGGCGCCGTCGCCGCCAGGAAATCATGCGCCTGGGCGGCAGCCATCAGCTCGATCGCCAGGATATATTCGGCATTGTCGATGACGGCGAGCAGCTTGCCGGCGGCGGCTGTGGGATGGGCGAGGAAATCCTCCTGCAGGCCGGAGGTCAGCCCGCCGTCAAGCGCTGCGGGCGCGGCGAGGCGGCGATTTTCATTGCTGAGGGCCGCTGCGGTATACTGGGCGATCATGAAGCCGGAATGGCTGCCGGCATCGCTCGCCAGAAATGGCGGCAGGCCGCTCACCAGTGGATTGACCAGCCGGTCCATGCGCCTCTCGCTGATCGCACAGAGCTGCGCCATTGCAACGGCGAGGCAGTCGGCCGCCTGCCCGAGCGCCGGGGCGACCGCATGCGCCTCGGACGAGACGACGGGTTCTTCCGGAGTGCCTGAAACGGCGGGATTGTCCGTTACCGAAGCGAGCTCCTGATCGGCGATGCGGGCGGAATTGTCGAAGACATCACGGGCGGCTCCGTGGGAATGCGGCACCGAACGAAGGCTCAGCGCATCCTGGGTGCGCCGCCCAAAGGCGGCGGCGATGAGACCGCTGCCCTGGAGCCGTGCGCGCAGCGCAGCGCCTACTTTCTCAATTCCCGCAGATGGCCGAAGCGCCAGCACGGCTTCGTCGAAGGCGGCGATCTGGCAGCCAGCCGCTTCCAGCGTCAGCGCCGCGATGGCATCGGCCCAGTCGAGCAACCGCTCGGCGCGCCAGAGTGCCACTGAGGTCAAGCCCGTGGAGCAGGCCGTCCCGTTGACGAGGCTCAAACCCTCCTTGGCGCCGAGTACCAGCGGGGCAAGCCCGATCGCCGCAAGCGCTTCGCGGCCGCTCATACGCCGTCCGGCGAGCGTCGCGCTGCCTTCGCCGATCAGGACGAGCGCGGTATGGGCATTATGGGTGAGATAACCGGCCGAGCCCTTGGATGGCACGTCCGGAATGCAATCATGCTCCAACAGGGCCGCAAGATGCTGGACGATCTCACGCCGCACGCCGGAATGGCCGTGGGCAAAATTGGCGATCTCGGCGGCGATGATGGCGCGCACCTCGCGGGCGGGCAGAAGCGGTCCGACGCCACAGGCATGGCTGAGCACGATGCTGCGCGACAGCAGGCTCTGCGAGGCGCGGTCGACCACCGTATCGGCCAGCGCCCCGACGCCGGTGTTGACGCCATAGGCGCGCACGCCGGTTTCGACGATGCGCGCGACGATCCGGCTTGCCCTTTTGACCCGCGCCCAGGCAGCCGGCGACAGCGCAAGCGCCTCCCCTGCCCCGATGCGCGCAACATCGCGCCAGCCCAGCACCTTATCGAGGACGACCGTCATCGACCCGTTCCGAAATGACCGATGAACTGGCGGAAGGCGGGTGTGGCGCCGCCGGCAAACATCTCGTCCGGCGTGCCGCTGCTTTCGATCAGCCCTTCGCGCATGAAGACGACGCGGTTCGAGACGTTGCGGGCAAAGCTCATCTCATGGGTGACGACGAGCATGGTCATGCCCTCCTCGGCAAGCGCCCGCATGACGCGCAGCACCTCGCCGACGAGTTCCGGATCCAGCGCCGAGGTCGGCTCGTCAAACAGCATGACCTTCGGCTTCATCGCCAAGGCGCGTGCGATTGCGGCGCGCTGCTGCTGGCCGCCGGAGAGATGGGCGGGATAGGCATGGCGTTTGTCTGCGATGCCGACCTTTTCGAGCAGCGCCTCGGCCTCGGCGATACATTCGGCGCGCGGCCGCTTCAGCACATGGATGGGTCCCTCGATGACATTCTGCAGGATGGTCATGTGGGACCAGAGGTTGAAGGACTGGAACACCATGCCGAGTTCGGAGCGGATATGGTCGACCTGCTTCTGGCTCGCCGGCCTTGTCTTGCCGTTCTTGTGGACCATCTCGATATGCTCGCCGTCGACCCAGATTTCGCCGTCGCTGGCGGTTTCGAGCAGGTTGATGCAGCGCAGGAAGGTCGATTTACCGGAGCCTGAGGCGCCGAGCAGCGAAATCACGTCGCCGTCCTCGGCATCGAGGGAAATGCCGCGCAGCACTTCATGGGTGCCGAAGCTCTTGCGGATGTTGCGAACCGAAAGTCGGGTGACGCCTGGCATGGTTGCTCCAATCAGGTCAAAAACGCCTATGCCTTCAGCGGCTGCGGGGCCGCTCGGCGGTGTCGGGAGAGCGAATATTCAAGCAGGGCCATGCCCTGCAGGATGATGAAGTTCAGAACGAGATAGATGATCGCCGCGCAGAGGAAGACCTCCATCGTCCGGTAGGTCTGCGAGATCAGCCGCTGGGCGACGCCGGTGACCTCCCACACGGTAACGAGGCTTGCGAGCGCCGTCGATTTCATCATCAGCACGATCTCGGTGGAATAGGCCGGCAGCGCGTGGCGGAAGGCGATCGGCGCCAGGATGCGGCGCACCAGCAGGAAACCGGACATGCCAATCGAGCGCGCCGCCTCGATCTCCTTCGGCGACACGGCACGGATGCCGCCGCGGAAGATCTCCGCCGTATAGCCGGCAGTGCAGAGCGCCAAGGACAGGATGGCGCAGACCATCGGCTCGCGCAGAAACGGCCAGAGGAAGGAATAGCGGATGACGCCGAACTGGCCGAGGCCGTAGAAGACCAGGAACATCTGGATCAACAGCGGCGAGCCGCGGAAGACGAAGATATAACCTTTGGCGAAGCCCGAAAGCAGGCGGTTGCCGCTGACCCGCATCCAGACAATGACGAGGGCCAGCAGGCCGCCGAAGAAGATCGACAGCGAAAACAGGATCAGCGTCGTCGGCACGGCTTTCAGCAATGTGACCATGGTCGAGGCGAGAAACGTGAAATCCATCTTCGCCTCCTTACGCCTGGCCCATGGCCGATGCCGGCATGCTGCGATTGGCGCGGCGTTCGGCGCCGTTGAAGATGCGGTCCGAAAGGCTGGTCAGGATGAGGTAGAGCGCGCCGCCGGCGATGAAGAACAGGAAATACTGCCGCGTCGAGCCCGCCGCCACCTGGCTGGTGCGCATCAGCTCGGCAAGGCCTGTGACGGAGATCAGCGCCGAATCCTTGAGACTGAGCTGCCAGACATTGCCGAGGCCCGGAATGGCGAAGCGAAGCACCTGCGGCATGATGATGCGGCGAAAGCGCAGCCCGCGGTGCATGCCGATCGCCGAGGCGGCTTCGAGTTCGCCCTTGGAAATGGCGAGGAAGGCGCCGCGGAACACTTCCGCCTGATAGGAGCCGGAGATGATGCCGACGGCAAGCGCGCCGGCGGCAAAGGACGGTAGGCCGAGGAAACCCTCGTAGCCCATCGCCTTGCCGATCGAGGTGACGGCCGAGGAGCCGCCGAAATAGATGAGATAGATGATCAGCAGTTCCGGCACGCCGCGAAACACGGTGGTATAGACATTGCCGAGCGTGATGAGGAGCGGATTGCCGGAGAGTTTCGCGAAGGCGACGATCGCGCCCAGCACCGCGCCGATCGCCAGCGCCGTCGCCGTGACGGCGAGCGTCATCAAGGCGGCGAGAATGAGCAGCGCGCCCCATCCGGTTGAACCGAAGCCGAGCAGTTCCAAGCTTGCCATATCGTCCGTTCCCCGTCCGCGGCAGTGTCTTATGGATTTGAGAATAACGCGCGGTCTCCGGCGTTAAAGCCGGAGACCGCACCTGCGGCCAAGAGGCCGTAAGGCTTATTGCTGCGGGCTGACGTCGACCTTGAACCATTTCATCGAAAGGTTCTTGACCGTGCCGTCGGCCAGCGTCGACTTGATCGCCTCGTTGAACTTGTCACGCAGCTCGGTATCGGCCTTGCGGATGCCGAGGCCTTCGCCTTCACCCCAGATCGAGCCGACGATCTCCGGGCCGGTGAAAGCAAGCGCGCCATTGGCTGCCTCAAAGGCATTGGCGAAATAGACGGCGTCGTCGAAGCCGAGGTCGATGCGGCCGTTCTGCAGGTCGAGGTCGCGATCGGCGCCAGTCTTGTATTCACGGATCTCGGCGATATCGCCGAAATTGTCATAGACGAACTTGGCATAGACGGTCGCCGCCTGGATGCCGATGGTCTTGCCCTTGAAGAGTTCCTTCAGCGCGTCGATCTCCTTCACGCCGGTCTGGCCGAGCGTCATCTTGATCGTGGCGCCGGTGCCGGCGGCATTGGCGAGCGGGCTATCCTTGGCCGTGGCGAAAGCGGCGGGAGTCGCGGCATAGGGAATGGTGAAATCAATAATCTTCCGCCGCTCTTCGGTAATCGACAGCGCATCCATGATGACGTCGAACTTGCCGGCGTTGAGCGCCGGGATCATACCGTCCCAATCGGAGGCAACCAGCGTGCATTCGATCTTGGCGCGCTCGCAGAGCACCTTGGCAAGCTCAGGCTCGAAGCCACCAAGCGTACCGTCGGCATTGGTGAGATTCCAAGGCGCATAAGCACCCTCAAGGGTGATGGTCGCCTTCGTCCAGTCCTTGGAAAAGGCCGGAGCTGCGAAAGCGGAAAAGGCGGCGACGCCGCAAAAAAGGATTGCGCTTAATTTCATCGATGAATTCTCCTCTGGAGTTGAAACAGACCTTGCGGCACCGCCGATCTCCGCCGGCTTGCCCGTTCCGTCCTATTTTTTCATCGAGGACTGTTCGGGAGGTTGTATATGGTACCATATGAAAAAATTTGTGATATGCAAGAGAAAAGTCGATTTATATGGCGAATTGCATCCGTGCAAAAGGAATAGGCAATGAAGCGTTCCGACGAGATGAAACGCGACCTGGCAGGAAATGACAGCACGCCGCTCTATGCCGGCGTCAAACAGGTGATCCTCGACCGCATCCACAGTGGTGAATGGCCGCCGAAATACCGCGTTCCCTCGGAAAACGAACTGGTCGTCGAGCTCGGCGTCAGCAAGATGACCGCCAACCGGGCGCTGCGCGAACTTGCCAACGAGGGCGAACTCGTCCGCATCCAGGGTGTCGGCTCCTTCGTCGCCGAGCGCAAGGGCTATTCGGCGCTGTTCGAGGTGCGCAACATCGCCGAGGAGATCGCCGAACGCGGCCATGTTCATGAGGCGTCTGTCGTCATTCTTGCCCAGGAAACCGCCTCTCCCGAGATCGCCGACAGCTTGGAACTTGAAATCGGCGCGGCGGTCTTCCACTCGCTGATCGTGCACAGCGAAAACGGCGTTCCGGTGCAGATCGAGGACCGTTTTGTCCATCCGGAAGCCGCTCCCGACTATCTCAAGCAGGACTTCACGACGCTGACGCCGAACGCCTATCTGACGGCGGCCGCCCCGCTCAGCGGCTCCGAGCATGTCGTCGAGGCGGCGATGCCGCAGGCCTGGGAATGCAAGCTGCTCACCATTCTCAAGACCGAGCCGTGCCTGACGATCCGCCGGCGCACATGGTCGGCAAAACAGGTGGTCTCGACCGCCCGCCTCGTCTATCCCGGCTATCGCTATCGGCTCGAAGCACGCAGCGGCAAGATGTTCGAAGAGTGAAAACAGTCGCCACCTTGTATATGGAACCTACTGCGAGGCCGGCGTGAATCGCGCCACCAGCGCGTGGCGATCGCCCGGATAGGTGAAACGGACGTGGGTCACCGGACCGGCGCCGCTCCAGGTGCGGCGTTCGACTACCAGGCAGGCGGTGTTGCGGGCGATGTCGAGCGCCGCGGCCACCTCGGCAGTGGCGGAGACCGCGTGGATCCGGTGTTCGGCCGTGCTCCACGGTACCTGGCCAAGCAGCCACGGCCCCGGCGCCACCGTCAGAAAATCGGCATCGGCGGCCTCAGGCACGGTTTCAAGGCTGATCAGCCTCTCCTCGAGGCAGAAGGGCCGCGCCCCGGCATTGTGGACGCAGACCACCTCAACGACCGAAGACGCCACGGGCAGTTCCAGCCGGCTTCTGTCTTCCGCTTTCGCCTTGCGGCTCGCCTTCTTCGAAAGCGCATAGGAATAAGGCAGGTTCAGCGACTGCACCTCAGCCTTGATGTCGTGGATTTCGAGCACGGCCGATTGCGCCTGCGGCTGGGTGACGAAGCTGCCGGATTTCTTGCGGCGCTCGATCAGGCCTGCCTTGGCGAGCTGAGTCAGCACCTTGTTCACTGTCATACGCGAGCAGTCATACTGCGTGGCGAGGTCGACCTCGAAGGGAATACGATGCCCCGGTGGCCATTCGCCCGAGACGATACGCCCCTCGATCTCGCCCAGGATGCGCTGGTGCAAGGTCAGATCCCTGCTTTGGTTCATCGCCACGTTCCGATTGGTTCTCCGGTCTAGATCGAATGCCTTGAAAGGAAAAGTGCTTTTTCAGGCCGCCAGCAACTCGCCCATTGCGGCGAGGAACCGCCGGTCGATTGCGTCGCGCTCGCGATGGCGGCCGCCTTCCACCTGCTTAAAGCCGCGCGCCCACACGCAATCGACGGAAACGCCGCCGGCAAACAGCCAGTGATCGAGGATCTGATCGCCCGAGAGGTAGGGAACGGCTGACGTATCGAGCGAAACGAGATCGGCGTGATGACCCTCGACGAGGCCGGCCGGCGCTTTCAGCGCGCCGGCGCCGCCAGCAAGTGCGTGGGTGAATAGCGAAAGCGCCGTCGATCCGCCAGGTGCCGCGACGACATTGCGGGCGCGCAACGCCAGGCGCTGCGAATATTCGAGTTGGCGCAATTCCTCCGGCAGGGAAATCCGCACGTTTGAATCCGAACCGATACCGTAACGGCCGCCCTCTTCGAGGAAGAGCGGCGCGGTAAAGGCGCCGTCGCCGAGATTGGCTTCGGTGATCGGGCAGAGGCCGGCAATCGCCCCGCTCTTCGCCATCCGCCGCGTCTCGTCCTCGGTCATATGCGTTGCATGGATGAAGCACCAGCGCTGATCGACCGGCGCATGATCGAGCAGCCATTCCACCGGCCGCGCGCCGGACCAGGCAATGCAGTCCTCGACCTCCTTCACCTGTTCGGCGACATGGATGTGGATCGGCCCGTCGCCCGCCATCGGCACAAGCTTCGCCAACTCCTCGGGAGTGGCGGCCCGCAAGCTGTGCGGCGCCAGCCCGAGTTCGGCGCCGTCGAGCCGGCCGGTCACCACACGGCACCCATCCATCAGCCTTTCGAAGCTTTCCAGCGAATTGATGAAGCGTCGCTGGCCTTCAATCGGCGCGGCACCACCGAAGCCGGAATGGGCATAAAAGACCGGCAGAAGCGTCAGCCCGATGCCGGTCTCTTCGCTCGCAGCACCGATGCGTTCGGCAAGCTCGGCGATATTGGCATAAGCGCCGCCATCCGTGTCATGGTGGAGATAGTGGAATTCGCCGACACGGGAAAAGCCCGCCTCCAGCATCTCGGCATAGAGCTTGGCGGCGACCGCTTCGACATGATCGGGCGTCATCGCCAGGGCGAACTTGTACATGACCGTGCGCCAGCTCCAGAAGCTGTCACTGGCAGGCCCACGCACTTCGGCAAGACCGGCCATCGCCCGCTGGAAGGCATGGCTGTGCAGGTTGCCCATGGCGGGAACGATCAGGGCATGGCGCTCATTGCCGGGTGCTGCGGCAGCGTCGGGCTCGACCCGGGCGATGCGACCTTCTTCGAGCGTCAGCCGCACGTTCTTCCGCCAGCCTTGCGACGTCAGCGCCGTCTCCGCGTGAAGTATGGTCATGGCCTTCTTCTCCTCCTGCCGCGCCGCCGATCTTTCTTTTCCAGAAAAGCGCGCAAAATTTCTCTTGTCACCTGTTGATTATGTATATACATGTTTCGGCATAAGGAAAGGCGCAAAGCTGATGAGCGGGAACAATTTTTCTGAGGGTACCCCATCCGCCGATATCCGGCCGGTGCTGTGGCGAAATGCGCGGCTTGCGACGCTGGCGCCCGACAGAGCAGGTCTCGGCATCATCGAAAAGGGCGCCGTGCTGACTGAAGGGGGCCGTATCGCATTTGCTGGCGCCGAAAGCGAATTGCCGGCATCCGCCATCGAGAAATCCGAGATCGTGGATCTCGAAGGCCGCTGGGTCACCCCCGGTTTCGTCGACTGCCACACCCACATCGTTCACGGCGGCAATCGCGCCCGCGAATTCGAGATGCGCCTTGCCGGCGCGACCTACGAAGAAATCGCCCGCGCCGGCGGCGGCATCGTGTCCTCGGTGAAGGCCACCAATGCGCTGTCGGTCGAAGACCTCGTCGCCGAAGCGCTGCCGCGGCTCGATACGCTGCTTGCCGAAGGTGTCACGACGATCGAAGTGAAGTCCGGCTACGGGCTGAACCGGGCCGGCGAAGTGAAAATGCTGCAGAGCGCGCGCCTTCTCGGTCATATCAGACCGGTGCGCGTCGCCACCAGCTATCTCGGCGCGCATGCGACGCCGGTGGAATACAAAGGCCGCAACGGCGACTATCTCGACGATGTCGTGCTGCCCGGCCTCGACGACATGTATAATCTCGGCCTCGCCGATGCCGTCGACGGGTTCTGCGAGGGCATCGCCTTTTCCACGACCGAGATCGCCCGGGTCTTCGACAAGGCGAAGGCGCTCGGCCTGCCGGTCAAGCTGCATGCCGAACAGCTCTCCAATCTCGGCGGCGCCAAGCTTGCTGCGTCATACGGCGCGCTTTCAGCCGATCATCTCGAATATCTCGACGAAGATGGCGTTGCCGCGATGGCGGCTGCTGGGACTGTCGCCGTGCTCCTGCCCGGCGCCTTCTACGCCATCCATGAGAAGCAGAAGCCGCCGGTCGAGGCGCTGCGCCGGGCCGGCGTGCCGATCGCGATCGCCACAGACTGCAATCCCGGCACCTCGCCGCTGACCTCGATGCTGCTGACCATGAACATGTCGGCGACACTGTTCGGGCTCACCGTCGAGGAATGCATCGCCGGCGCCACCCGCGAAGGCGCCCGCGCTCTCGGCCTCATCGCCGAGACCGGAACGATCGAGCCCGGCAAGTCAGCCGATCTCGCCGTCTGGAATGTCGAAACCCTCGCCGAGCTCGTCTACCGCATCGGCTTCAACCCACTTCATGCGCGTATCTTCAAGGGCGAAAGGAACGGTCGATGACCATCACCCTCCACCCGGGCACCGTCTCGCTCAACGACCTCGAGACTATTTACTGGACGGGCGAGCCGGCAAGACTCAATCCCGCTTTCGATGCCGGCATAAACAAGGCCGCCGCCCGCATTGCCGAGATCGCCGCCGGCAACGCGCCGGTCTATGGCATCAATACCGGCTTCGGCAAACTTGCCTCGATCAAGATCGACAGCGCCGATGTCGCCACCCTGCAGCGCAATCTCATCCTGTCTCATTGTTGCGGCGTCGGGGCGCCGCTGCCG
Source organism: Rhizobium sp. BK049 (assembly GCF_014193135.1). Taxonomy (NCBI): domain Bacteria; kingdom Pseudomonadati; phylum Pseudomonadota; class Alphaproteobacteria; order Hyphomicrobiales; family Rhizobiaceae; genus Rhizobium; species Rhizobium sp. BK049. The sequence goes on along the minus strand of NZ_JACHYV010000021.1, from coordinate 33,660 downwards.
GAGAATATCGTGCGCCTGATCATGGCGCTGAAGCTCGTCTCGCTCGGGCGCGGCGCCTCCGGCGTGCGGCTGGAACTGGTGCGGCTGATCGAAGGCATGCTGGATAAGGGCGTCATCCCGCTGATCCCGGAAAAGGGTTCGGTCGGCGCTTCCGGCGATCTTGCGCCGCTCGCCCATATGGCGGCAGTGATGATGGGCGAGGCCGAAGCCTTTTTCGACGGCGAACGCCTTTCCGGCGCTGAAGCCCTCGAACGCGCCGGGCTGAAACCGGTCGTGCTCGCCGCCAAGGAGGGCCTGGCGCTGATCAACGGCACCCAAGCCTCGACGGCGCTGGCGCTCGCCGGCCTGTTCCGCGCCCATCGCGCCGCCCAATCCGCCTTGATCACGGGCGCCATGTCCACGGATGCGGCCATGGGCTCCTCGGCGCCCTTCCATGCCGATATCCATACGCTGCGCGGCCATAAGGGGCAGATCGACACGGCAGCAGCCCTGCGCGGCCTGCTCGAAAACTCCATCATCCGCCAGAGCCATATCGAGGGCGACGAGCGGGTGCAGGACCCCTATTGCATCCGCTGCCAGCCGCAGGTCGACGGCGCCTGCCTCGATCTCTTGCGCTCGGTCGCCCGCACGCTGGAGATCGAAGCCAATGCGGTCACCGACAATCCGCTGGTGCTCTCGGATAATTCCGTCGTCTCTGGCGGCAATTTCCACGCCGAACCCGTCGCCTTCGCCGCCGACCAGATCGCGCTCGCCATATGCGAGATCGGCGCGATCTCGCAGCGCCGCATTGCGTTGCTCGTCGACCCCACCCTCTCCTATGGCCTGCCGGCCTTCCTCGCCAGGAAGCCGGGCCTGAATTCCGGCCTTATGATCGCCGAGGTCACCTCGGCGGCGCTGATGTCGGAGAACAAACAGATGTCGCACCCGGCCTCGGTCGATTCGACACCGACCTCTGCCAATCAGGAAGACCATGTCTCTATGGCCTGCCACGGCGCCCGGCGCTTGCTCGGCATGACCGAAAACCTGTTCGCCATTATCGGCATCGAGGCGCTGACGGCAGCCCAGGGCGTCGAACTGCGCGCGCCGCTGTCGACGAGCCCGGAGCTTTTGAAGGCGATCGCTGCGATCCGCGCCAAGGTGCCGAGCCTCGATAGCGACCGCTATATGGCCGGGGATCTCGCCGCCGCCGCCGCACTGGTGGCGACGGGGGCGCTGAACAGCTCGGTTTCGAATGGCATTTTGCCGGTTTTGGAGGGTTGATCGTGATGTCTGTGCACTTTGCACCCCCCTCTGCCCTGCCGGGCATCTCCCCCACAAGTGGGGAGATCGGCTGGGCGGACCCGCTCGTTCCAATATCAATTGTTTGGCACAGCCCCATCCGCGGGTCGATCTTCGCCCTTGTGGGGGTCCGAAGGACGGGTCGAGACCCGCGGCTCGACCCCGGGTCCGGCAGGACAGAGGGGGGTAACGCCCGCAACGCCGGAGCGCTTTGCCTATGACCGCACCATACGAAACCCGCCAGGGCACCTCGCCGATCATCCTCGGCTTCCCCCATACCGGCACCGAGGTGCCGCCCGACATCGCCGACCGCCTCAACGACAATGGCCGTATCTTCGCCGATACCGACTGGCACATCCACCACCTCTATGACGGGCTGCTCGACAACATCACGACGGTCCGCGCCACCTTCCACCGCTACGTGATCGACGCCAACCGCGATCCTGCCGGCGTCAGCCTCTATCCCGGCCAGAACACCACCGGTCTCGTTCCGGAAACGGACTTCGACGGCAAACCAATCTGGAAGGACGGGCAGGCGCCCGCCGAGGTCGATATCGCTGCGCGGCTCAGGGATTTCCATGCGCCCTATCACGCGGCACTTGCCGCCGAGATCGAGCGCGTCAGGGCAATCCATGGCGTCGCGATCCTTTACGATTGCCACTCGATCCGCTCGCATATTCCCTTCCTGTTCGAAGGCAAGCTGCCGGATTTCAATATCGGCACCGATATGGGCAGGGCCTGCGACGGCGCCGTCGAGCAGGCGACGCTTACCGTCACGCAAGCCGCCGAAGGTTATGACAGCGTGCTCAACGGCCGTTTCAAGGGGGGCTGGACGACCCGCCATTACGGCCGGCCCGAGACCGGTGTGCACGCGATCCAGATGGAGCTCGCGCAATCGACGCATCTGCAGACCGAGACGCCGCCCTTCGCCTATGACGCCGCCAAGGCCGACAGGCTTCGCATTCATCTCAAAAACATTCTGGTGCGCCTCGAACAGATAGCACCCGGCCTGAAACGATAAAGCTCACTCGACAGGGGAACCGTCATGACCAATCCACGCCACAATATCCGTGAAATCCGCGCGCCCCGCGGCAACGATCTCAATGCCAAGAGCTGGATGACGGAAGCGCCGTTGCGCATGCTGATGAACAATCTCGACCCCGACGTCGCCGAAAATCCGAACGAGCTCGTCGTCTATGGCGGCATCGGCCGCGCTGCGCGCACCTGGGAGGATTTCGACCGCATCGTCGCCACGCTGAAGACGCTGACGGAAGAGGAAACGCTGCTGGTGCAATCTGGCAAGCCGGTCGGCGTCTTCCGCACGCATAAGGATGCGCCGCGCGTACTGATCGCCAACTCCAATCTGGTGCCGCATTGGGCGACCTGGGATCATTTCAACGAGCTGGATAAGAGGGGCCTTGCCATGTACGGCCAGATGACGGCCGGCTCGTGGATCTATATCGGCACGCAGGGCATCGTGCAGGGCACCTACGAGACCTTCGTCGAGGCCGGTCGCCAGCATTACGGCGGCAATCTCAAAGGCAAGTGGATCCTGACCGGCGGTCTCGGGGGCATGGGCGGCGCCCAGCCGCTCGCCGCCGTCATGGCCGGCGCCTGCTGCCTCGCCGTCGAATGCAATCCGGATTCGATCGACTTCCGCCTACGCACCCGCTATCTCGACGCCAAGGCCGAGACGCTCGACGAGGCGCTCGCGATGATCGACCGCTGGACCAAGGCTGGCGAAGCCAAATCCGTCGGCCTGCTCGGCAATGCCGCCGAAATCCTGCCTGAGATGGTCCGCCGCGGCATCCGCCCCGATATCGTCACCGACCAGACCTCGGCGCATGATCCGATCAACGGCTACCTGCCGAAAGGCTGGACTATGGCCGAATGGAAGGCCAAGCGCGAAAGCGATCCGAAGGCTGTGGAAAAGGCGGCGCGCGCCTCGATGCGCGAGCATGTCGAGGCGATGATCGCCTTCTGGAACGCCGGCATTCCCACACTCGACTACGGCAACAATATCCGTCAGGTCGCCAAGGATGAAGGCCTGGAAAACGCCTTCGCCTTCCCCGGCTTCGTGCCTGCCTATATAAGACCGCTGTTCTGCCGCGGCATCGGCCCCTTCCGCTGGGCAGCCCTCTCGGGCGACCCGGAGGATATTTACAAGACCGATGCCAAGGTGAAGGAGCTGCTGCCCGACAACAAGCACCTGCACAACTGGCTCGACATGGCCAGGGAGCGCATTTCCTTCCAGGGCCTGCCGGCGCGTATCTGCTGGGTCGGCCTCGGCGACCGTCACCGCCTGGCTCTGGCCTTCAATGAAATGGTCAAAAACGGCGAGCTTTCCGCGCCGATCGTCATCGGCCGCGACCACCTCGATTCCGGCTCGGTCGCCTCGCCGAACCGCGAAACCGAGGCGATGAAGGACGGCTCCGACGCTGTCTCAGACTGGCCGCTGCTCAACGCCCTGCTCAACACCGCCTCTGGCGCCACCTGGGTGTCGCTGCATCACGGCGGCGGCGTCGGCATGGGCTTCTCGCAGCACTCCGGCGTCGTCATCTGCGCCGACGGCACGGATGATGCGGCAAAGCGTCTCGAGCGCGTGCTCTGGAACGATCCGGCGACAGGCGTCATGCGCCACGCCGATGCCGGCTACGACATCGCCCTCGATTGCGCCCGGGACAAGGGCCTGCGCCTGCCCGGCATCCTCGGAAACTGAACCACATGAGGATCCTGCGCGCCGGCGATCACAAGCGCATGCCGTGGAAGAACGGCAAGGGAGAGACGGTGGAGATCGCCGTCTCTCCGCCAGGCGCCTCGATCGACGATTTCGACTGGCGCATCAGCATGGCAGCGGTCGCGGAGGACGGACCGTTTTCGATTTTCCCGGGCATCGACCGGACGCTGGCGGTCCTCGACGGCAACGGCATGGTGCTCGAGATCGACGGCAGCGCTGCTGTCCTGCTGACGACACAAAGCACTCCTCTTGCCTTCCCGGCTGATATCCCCGTCACCGCCAGGCTCGAAGACGGCGCGATCACCGATCTCAACGTCATGACGCGCCGGGCCGGCCTCACCCATAGCCTCGCCCGAATCGACATCGACGGCGCCACGCGCCTGCCGTTGCCATCGCCGACATGCCTGTTCCTCTGCCACCGCGGCATGGTGTCATTCCGCCGGTCGGGCGAGACCGGGACGCTTGCAGCCGGCGACACGCTGCTGATCGAGGATATGACGATAGCTGCGCTTGATATCGACGGCCAGGCCAGATGTTATCTCATCTCGATCGCCACTCACTGATTTTCCCTTAACAGTTTGGAATTTCGATCGATTTCGGAAAAAATCAGGGTGCCAGCATCGGCGATCGCGATATCAGGGCATGGACGCCGTTCCTGCTTTCGGTCTAAACTTTGCCCTTCTGATGCAGAAGAAGACCTAGACTGCCCGCGACATCAAGGGCGGCAAGGGAGCAGGTGTGACGGATCCATACGATATTCTCGGCGTTGAACGCGATGCGGACGAGGCGAAGCTGAAGGCGGCCTACCGGCGCCTGGCAAAGGTCGCCCATCCTGATTCGGGCGGCGATACGGAGGCCTTCGACAATCTGCAGAAAGCCTATGCGCTGCTTCTCGATCCGGTCCGCCGCAAGGTCTATGACGATACCGGCTATGACGTCGAGTTCGCCGATGCGGCCGAGCTGCAGGCGCTTGTGATGATCGAGAAGCTCGTGACCGACGCCGTGCTCGACGAGCGGGCGCCGGGCAGTTTCGATCCGGTCGCGGTCATGCAGGAAAGCCTCTCCGAGGAACTGCGCAAGGCGCGGTTCAGCAAGAGCGAGCTGGAACGCCACGCCTCGCGCGTCGGCCTGCATCTGGAGCGGTTGGAAAAGCAGTCCGGCCGTGATGTGCTCGCCCATATGTTCCGCGCCCGCATCGAAGCGATCTCCAAGGCGGTCGCGGAAACCGAGGCGAAGATCAAGGCGGCCGAACGCGCCGCCGACATGCTGAGCGGCTACGTCTACGATCTCGATCCGTCGTTGCTGCCGGAGGCTTCTGTGACCAATCTCGAATGGATCGAGACCTCCAGAAACCGCTCCACCGGCTGACGCAGCGCGCGCTAAAACCGTCAGTAGGACAGCTTCGGATACCAGTCCGGCGCCCGGCCTTCCGGCGTCGTGTCGATCAGCGTCCAGAGCGGCATCAGATCGGGCGCGCCGCGCGGATCCTCGCCGGGATCAGCCGTCACGCCGCCCATTTCCTGGCTCCAGAAGTGGCGGATCGTGCCGTCGCGCCGCGTGAAGACGTTGTAGGCGGCGTCATCACCGCCGCCTCTGCCTATGGCGTGATAGTCGCGGCTGTAATCGCCCGACGGATCGGAATAAAGCGGCAGGTGGTGCCAGCCGCGCTCCTTCTTGAAGGCGAGCAGTCTGCCGATCGGCGAAAGCGCGACCACCGCAAGGGCGGCGCGCTGCTGGATATCCGGCACCTCGCCATCCCAGGCCGACAGCAGCGAAGTGCACATGGGGCATGGACGCTCGCGCTCCGGCCCGAACATGTAGCTATAGACGATCAGCGTCTCCTTGTCGGCAAAGAGCTCGCTCAGCGAGATCGGCCCGTCGGCGCCTTCGAAGCGATAATCCTTCTTCACCTCGCCGCCCGGCGGCAGCGCCCGGCGCTGTCTTGCCACGCGCTCGATGTGCCGGCGCAATTCGATCTCTTCGGCCAACAGCGCATCGCGGGCACTGCGATATTCCTCGCTCTCATTGGGAAAACGGACGCCGTTTTTTGCCGCGAGTACGGCGGCAGGTACCAGCTGCTGATCATCCATCACATATCCTCCTTCTGTCGTCGCGCGTCTCGGGCGCTCAAAGGATGTGCCGCGATCGCAACGGATTTCCAGCACATCGTTAGGAAGACGATCCTCAGAGGCGAAAATCGACAGGACCGGCGGGAAAAATCCGACTTTGAGGAGGAATGGAACAGAAAACCACGCAAGCGACCGAAACGACCGGCATGAAGAACGTCATGCCGGTGCTACCTTTCGCGTGATGCGGTGCCGCTTGTCTGCTTTTCAGTGTTTGAGAACGACCTTCCCGGGAGCACCTGCCGCAACCGCGTTCTGGGCAAGGCCGATCTGCTCCCGGGTGAAGGTATGGGAAATCGAGATCACCAGGTCACCGCTGGCGGCGGACGCCAGAATAGAGTCGAGCATGGCCGCGTCGGTGCGATGATAGAGTTCGCGGATGATAACGCGGTTTCCGGCATTGGCGCCTTCCGGCACCGGAACGATGCTCGCAACCGTGCCGCGGTCAAGGACATAACCGATGAGGTTGCCGGCCACCGGGCCGGCCGTGCTGATCGCGTAGTCGAAACTCGGGCTTGCGGCGGGAACCGTGATGTCGAGTGCTTCGCCCGCCAGCCCTCGGCCTTCGTTCAGCCGCTCGGGCCGGACGCCCGCAACCGGCTGGGCGCCGATCTGCCTGAGGTATTGGATGGCGGACCGTCCGACCGTGCCGAGGCCGCCAGAAACGAGAACCCGGTCGCCGCCCTTGACGCCGAGCGCTTCGACGGTCTGCCGGCCGGTAAGACCTGCCTTGACCAGCGAGGCGCCCTGCTCGAAGCCGAGTGCGGCCGGCAGCCTTGCGATGGATGTCGAGGGAACGACACCATATTCCGCATGCGCGCCTCTGCCGTTTGCGGCAAAATCGGCGACCACCCGGTCGCCGACCGCAAAACCGGTCACACCTTCGCCGAATGCCGAGATGGTGCCGGCGGCGTCACCTCCGAGCACGGCCGGCAGCGGAAGCGGGATGTACTGCGCCATAAAGCCCTGGCGGAGAATGAGATCGAAGGGGTTGACGGCGGATGCCTCTATCTTGATTAGGACTTCGCCCGGTCCGGGCTTCGGCGCTGGAATATCCGCGATTTCGAACTGATCGACATCACCATAGGATTTCAGAAGTGCCGCTTTCATTGCGCCTCCAGAATTTTTGGCGTTTCGTTTGCACCTATGCCCGGCTGCCGGGCACAGGCGATTCCCGGATGAGGCCGTCTCAAGCCGTGGCGGGAGGACGCGCGTTGTCGAGCGTCCAGGCTCCGCCGCCGGCAAAGGCGATGTAGAGGAAGATGAAGCAGAACAGGATGGCACCTTCGCCCATGTTCAGCGCCGGCCAGAAGCCATACGGCGTGTGGCCCATGAAGTAGGCGGCAGCCATTTCGCCCGAAGCGATGAATGCGGCGATGCGCGTTTGAAATCCGACGAGCATCAGAGCAGAGGTGATCACCTCGATTGCGCCTGCAACCAGAAGGAGGGCGGGCAGCGGATAGGGTACGCCTTGAATCGGACCCGGAAACTGCAGAAACTTCATTGTGGCATGTTCGAGGAAGAGTAAGGCCGCCATGATGCGCAGAAGTGCGAGAATGTATGGCGTCCATTTGCCGGTATTGATCATCGAGTTTCTCCAAAAAGGTTGATGTGAGGTCAGGCGGCGGAGGCCGCCTTCTGAGTTCCTGGTTTTCTTTCCAGAGCCTTATCGGCGTGGCGAAGACGGCTTGAAGATTTCGCCGGTCATTGCGCATCTCCATGTGATTGGGGGGTTGAGGGCGCGCGGCCGAAACGGAAGCTCGATGCGGTGAGCCCGCCGGCAAAATCCTTCTGGTGATAGGTGGTGGCGCCGGCTTCGTTCTCGGCGGCGCCGACCACCACCATCAGCGGGATGAGGTGGTCTTCGCGCGGATGCGCCGCCCGGGCGGCCGGCGCCTGCTGCCATTCGATCAGCCGCTCGGTACGCTTGTCGCAGGCTATGTGAACCAGTGTTTCCTGAAGCCAGGCATCGAAGCGGCGGGACGGCTCATATCCGCCGGTGCCGCGCATGGCCGAAAGATTGTGATAGCTGAGACCGCTGCCGATGATCAGGACGCCCTCGTCACGCAACGGCGCCAGCGCCCGGCCGACGCTGATGTGCAGCCCCGGATCATAACCCGCATCCAGCGAAAGCTGCACGACAGGGATGTTCTCTTCCGGATAGAGCGGCTTCATGATGCTGAACGTGCCGTGATCGTAACCACGCGTCGGATCAAGCGCCGCTTCGATACCGCTCGCCCGCAGCAGATGCTGGACGCGGTTTGCGACATCAGGCGAACCGGGGGCATTGTAGGTGATGTGATAGAGGTGTTCGGGAAAGCCGTGATAGTCGTAGACCATGCCCGGTTTGACGCCCGACGATATGGCAAAACCTTCCTCTTCCCAGTGCCCCGAGATCACGAGGATCGCCTTCGGCGCATCACCGAGTTCAGCGCGCATGTCGACCAGCGACTGTTCGAGCACGTCGAAGTTGCGACGGAATTCGCCTGTCATGTAGGGCCAGGGACCACCGCCATGGCTGACGAAATAGGTCGGGAGTCGAGAATCTGTCACCGGAATTGTCCTTCGCATCATTGCCGCGAGCATTGGGGCAGCGCTTTGATAGGAAGATTTTGATTTTATCTCCATCATTGATCAATGTGGCAGATATTGAAGAACCATTTCCTGGATGTTGATGATCAATGGATACGTTGACGAGCCTGCGGGTATTTTGCACCGTCGCCGAACTGAAAAGCTTCACCGCTGCCGCCGATCGCCTGGGCGTTTCACCGGCAATGGCGAGCAAGCATGTGATACAGCTCGAGAGCCGGCTGGGCACGCGGCTGCTCAACCGAACCAGCCGGCATGTCAGCCTGACGGAGACAGGGCGGCTTTATTTCAACCAAACCAGGGAGATGCTCGAACGGCTGGACGAGGTGGAAGACGCGATCGGCAATGTGACGGTCGCTCCCCGCGGCATGCTGAAACTGAGCGCGCCGGTTTGGGCGGCAACCAGCTATTTTACCGACATGCTGGCAGCGTATAACCGGCGCTACCCCGACGTCTGCCTGGACTTGGATCTCAGTGGCCGGCTGGTCAATCTGGTTGACGAAGGTTTCGATCTGGCGCTGCGGGCAACGTCGCAGGACCGGCTCGATCCGGGCCTCGTCGCCCGCCCGCTGACGAATGTGCAGTTCCGTCTCATGGCCTCGCCGGATTACCTCGAGCGAACCGGGCGGCCCCGGAACGTCGGCGAGCTCAACGGCCACGCACTGCTTCGCTACTCCGGTGTCAATTCTGGGGAAAGCATGTCGCTGGAAGGTCCGGACGGACCACACAAGATCACCTTCCGCACGGTGATGCAGAGCGACAACGAGACAATTATGCACCTGGCGGCCCTGCGCGGCATGGGCCTCGCCTTCCTGCCGACATGGATGGCTGAGCAGGATATCGAGGCAGGCCGTCTGGAGATCGTGCTTCCGGCCATTATGCTCGGCTTCAACAGCACGCTTTACGCCGTCTATCCGAGCCGCAAATATCTCTCGGCCAAGGTCCGTACCTTCATCGATTTTCTGACGGCGAGCACGCGGGAGATGGGATAATCTTCGCTCAGCGAGAAAACGCCGGCGCTAAAAAAATCCCACTTCGGAGTCCCGAAATCCGCCCGCTTCGGGATTCCGAAATTCGACGCCTTTTCAGCCATGTGCCCGTGGAAAAACGTTGAACAATTTCAAGGATCCAGCCAATTTCGGGATTCCGAAGTGCTCTATAGATTATGGTAGGAGTTGCTCGCTATCGCCACCAATGCAAACCCAAGCCGTGATTCCACCCGACGTCGGAAAAGCAAAAAGGGCGCTCGACCCTTGCGGGGAGCGCCCTTATCCTGTCGGACAGCGAACAGCTCGACAACGTCGATACCGGGCGCATCCATTTTTCAGGCAGGCCCGCTATATGGACGCTTGCATTCGCCGTTTCAAGGGCTTTTTGCATCATCTTTAGCATGCGGCCACTAAAGGGCGGCGCCGGTCACCGGATTGACCACCGGCCGCTCGCTTTTGTCGCCCTCCCCAGCCGGCTGCACGGCCGGCGGCGCCATCGATTCGGCGTCGGCGGGTTCCGGCTTGCCGGGAACCACATTGACATCCTTGGGACGGCGCTGCTCGGGCTTTACGTTTTCATCATTCGTCGACATTGTCTGTCTCCTTTCCAGGGAAGAAGTCCGGGCTGCCGACATGGTTCCGGGGGCGGATGGAGGATTGCCGATGCTCGAAAGGTTTTTGCTGCAGGGCCCGCAGGATGCTCGCTTCACCATCCTTCTTGCCCATGGCGCCGGCGCGCCGATGGATTCGGCCTCGATGACAGCGGCGGCCGACGCGCTTGCCGGCGTCGGCTTTCGCGTCGCCAGGTTCGAATTCGCCTATATGGCCGCCCGCCGCACCGCGGAAGGGCGCAAGCCGCCGCCGCGCGCCGAAACCCTCAACCCCGAATATGAGGCCGCGATTGCCGCGCTCGACGCTGGCGGTCCTCTGATCATCGGCGGCAAGTCGATGGGCGGACGGGTGGCGAGCATGGTCGCAGACGGTCTCTACGACAGGGGAAAGATCACTGGCCTGCTCTGCCTCGGCTATCCCTTCCATCCGCCCGGCCAGCCGGAGAAGCTGCGCACCGGCCACCTCAAAAGGCTCGCGACACCCACGCTGATCTGCCAGGGTACGCGCGACGAGTTCGGGACAAAGGACGAGGTGCCGGGCTATGATCTCTCCGACAGGATCGAGGTCCTCTGGCTTGAGGACGGCGACCACGACCTGAAGCCGCGCAAGAAAATCTCCGGCTTCTCCGCTGCCGACCACCTCGCCGCGATGGCAAAGGCGGCAAAGGCGTGGGCCGAACGCCTGCCGCTTTAGGCACCGCCTTTTGGCCGTCGTCGGGTGGAAAGCTTCCTCACATCGATGCGCCGGTCGGCGGCGAAAACAGTGATTTCGAAATGATCGGCCTGCACCACGTCGCGGATATTCCTCGGCCGGTGCGCCGCGACGTTCACTCCGCCTCTCAGCCGCACGCTGTCATAGAGAATGCCGGCGCCGCCACTCGAGCGCACCTCTTCGCCGAGCACCTGCGATGCAGCGTAGCTCGTGCCGTCATAGATATCGGGCCGCAGCGTCTGTTCGCCGCGAACGTCGAGATAGTCGCCGACCAGGGTGGCGGTATAACTGCGATAGGTGCGCGCCATCGTCGCCACCCCACGCGCCACAGCCTCGCGGCGGAGATGATGACCGACCTCGGCGGCGGCTGTCTTCAGATTGTCGGCTGCATACCAGGCGCCGAGATCGGGGCCATTGAACCGCATGCCGCCGGGTGCGACATGCAGGAATGCCGCCATCACGATGCTGGCATTGGGCGTGCCGTAGACCCATTCGTTTTCGGGAAGCCGCCGGATGCGGTCGGCCACGAGCCGGTCATTGGTCCATCCCACAAGTTCCATGACGGCTTCGAGATCGGCCGCCCTCGCCACCGTATCGAAGAGACCGATTGGCGGAAATTGCGACGGGATCAGCCGGTAGGAGGGATGCGGCGCCTCGGCAAAACGGTCGCTCACCGGAAGACGATGTCCGTGTCTTCGTAAGGCGTGAAATCCTCGTCGAGCCTGTTCGGCGGCATATAGAGCCCGCCGCGCGCGCCGTCGAGAAACCGGCGCACAGTTATCAGCCCGTCCTGGGTGCCGCTTGTGACGATATCGAGCGGCGGGTGGCCGCCGAAGACAGGCGCCTGATGCGGCGTTCGCAGCCAGTCGATTCCGGCGCGTTCGTCGGCAAACAACACGCCGAGCGCCTGGTGGATGCCGAGCACGGCGGAGATCCGGGTCAGCGTATCGACATCGAGGGTGAAGGCGCCGTGCTCACGCGCCTGCTTGGCCCAGCTGTGATAGGTCGAGCGGGAGGGATAACCGAGCACGAGGAGGCGCTGTTCTTCAGTGAGCCCCCAGAGATCGGCGATCGCCAGGAAGGTCCGCAAGGCCGGCGGGCTCAGCCGCCTTCGATTGGCCGGCGCAAACCGCTGCGTTTCCAGCCGCTCCGGCTCCTGCTCCCTGTGTCTTGCCTGCTGCATAGCATTCTCCTGTCTTGAACTAGATTTAGTCCAAATCTGGGCATCCGGCAAGTTAATTGGAAGTGGGACTTCAGGATAGCTCTCCGGCCGCCTCGCGGATCGTCTGCATCAGGATCGATTGCGGCAGTGATGGCACCGCGTCGGCGCGCATCGTAAGCCCGACCGGCCCCTTGGTTTCGCCGGTGTCGATCGGCAGAAGCGCCAGCCGCCCATCGGCGACATCGCCTGCCACCACGCCGTTGGAAATGATCCAGATCGCATTGCTTGCCCTCAGGAAGGCGCGGCCGAAGGAATCCGACACCGTCTCGATCTGATTCGGCAGGCTGGAGATACCGTTGGCGATGAGGAAATTTTCGACGACCGGCCGGATGATCGAGCCGCGCGTCGGCATCAGCACCGTGTAGTCGGCGAAACCGGCAAAGGGCGATTGCCGGCTATCGAGCAGCGGATGGCCGGGACGCACGGCAAACACCACCTGCTCGGAATAGAGATGTTCGAAGGAAAAGCCCGCCATCTTCTCAGCTCCGGCCAGGCGGCCAACCACGAGGTCGAGATCGCCGACGCGAAGCTGCTCCAAGAGCACGGCGTTTTCGCCGGTGACGATCTTCACCCGGCTCCGGGTATTTTCCTTGAGGAAGAGTTCCATCGCCCGCGGCATGATGCGCGACGACACCGTCGGCAGGGCGCCGATCCGGATCGGCGGCGCATCGGCGAACTGCTCCTGCGAGACGGAATCGAGACCCTGGCGCAGCGCCGTCAGCGCGGCGCCTGCATGCCGCAGGAAAACCTCGCCGTAACGGGTGATCTTGATGCCGCGGCCGTCGCGCTCGAATACGGCAACACCCAGCACCTCTTCCAGTTCGCGGATCGTCTTCGTCACCGCCGGCTGGCTGACATGCAGCAACTCCGCCGCCTTCATGACGCTCTTCTGCCGCGCCACTTCGACAAAGGTCTGCAGATGACGAAACTTGACGCGGCTGTCGATCATTCCATAACTCCTGGGTTATCGAGATGCCTGAAAATATCATTTTACTTAACCGGATCAACCATCCAGTTTTGCGCCAAGAGATGGTGGCGAGTTGACGAGAAGGCGCAATCGGTCATCCTCGGCCTTGACCCGCGGCTGGTGATGCCGTGTGGATGCTCGGGCCAGGCCCGAGCATGACGAAGGGGCGGGAATGGCTGCCCCTCACCCTAACCCTCTCCCCGCAGGCGGGGCGAGGGGACGTGCCAAACGAGGCATCGAGGTTGAGGGAGACGGTGCGGCAGATACCTTCTCCCCGCACGCGGGGAGAAGGTGGCGGCAGCCGGATGAGTGGCTACCCGGCTGAGCTCATGATGACGGAGGAAGCGACGTGCAGTTCGCCCACATAAACGACGTGACGATCCACTATCAGCTTATCGGCGCTCCCGCCGACCGGCCGGTGATCGTCTTCATCAATTCGCTCGGAACGGATTTCCGCATCTGGCGCGATGTCGTGCTACGGCTTGCCGGCGATTACGCCATCGTGCTGTACGACAAGCGCGGCCACGGCCTTTCCGACGTCGGCCAGCTCCCCTCGTCGATCGAGGATCATGCGACCGATCTTGCCGGCCTGCTCGACCTGCTCTCGGTCAAGGATGCCGTCATCTGTGGCCTCTCGGTTGGCGGCCTCATCGCTCAGTCGCTCGTTCAGCACCGGCCGGATCTCGTCGGCGCCCTCATCCTTTGCGACACCGCCCACAAGATCGGCACGGCAGAGAGCTGGAACGCCCGCATTGCCGCCGTCAAGAAAGATGGCATCGGCAGCATCGTCGACGCCATCATGGAGCGCTGGTTCACGCCGGCCTTCCGTCGGCCCGAGAACACCGCCTATTCCGGCTATTGCCACATGCTGACGCGCCAGCCGGTGGAGGGTTACCTCGCCGCCTGTGAGGCGATCCGCGACTCGGATTTCACCGAGGCCGCGAAGTCGATCGCTGTGCCGACAATCTGCATCGTCGGCGACCAGGACGGCTCGACACCGCCCGATCTCGTGCTCTCCACGGCGCGGCTGATCCCTGGCGCTCGTTACGAAGTCATCCGCGATTGCGCGCATATTCCCTGTGTTGAGCAGCCGGAGGCGCTGACGGCGATCATCCGCGCCTTCCTCACCTCTATTTCGCCTGGAGAAAGCAGCCCATGAACGAAACAGCCTCCTCCTCCGAACGCTATCGGCAAGGCGTAGCGACCCGTCGCGCCGTGCTCGGCGACGTCCATGTCGAGCGCGCCATAGCGGCAACGACGGAGTTCGACCGCCCCTTCCAGGAGCTGATCACCGAAGCCGCCTGGGGCCATGTCTGGTCGCGCCCGGCGCTGACGAGGCGCGAGCGTTCGATCGTCACCATCGCGCTGCTGGCCGCACTCGGCCAGGACGATGAGGTCGCCATGCATGTGCGTGCCACCGCCAATACGGGTGCGACCCGGGAGGATATCTGCGAGGCGCTGTTACATGTGGCGATCTATGCCGGCGTTCCCGCCGCCAACCACGCGATCAAGATTGCCAAGCAGGCCTTTGCACAGATGGACGCCGAGAAAGCGGCCTGAGGGGGAGAAATGTCCGAACGAGCAAACAACAAGCCGGAGACCGGCGCCTTCTTCGCCCGCGACCGCGCGTGGCACGCGCCGGCGCTGACCCCCGGCTACAAAACCTCGGTGCTGCGCGCGCCGCAGCGCGCGCTGCTGTCACTCGACGGCACGATCTCCGAAACGACAGGCCCGGTCTTCGGCCATTCAATCATAGGCGAGCTCGACAACGACCTGATATTGAATTATGCGCGGCCGGGCGAAAGCGCCATCGGCGAACGCATCATCGTCCATGGCCGCGTGCTCGACGAACGGGCAAAGCCGGTGGCCGGCGCCCTGGTCGAATTCTGGCAGGCCAATGCCGGAGGGCGCTATCGCCACAAGAAGGAAACCTATCTCGCGGCAATCGACCCGAATTTCGGCGGCTGCGGCCGTGCCATCACCGACGAGGAAGGCCGCTACCATTTCCGCACCGTCCGGCCCGGCGCCTATCCCTGGCCGAACGGCGTCAACGACTGGCGCCCCGCCCATATTCACTTCTCGATCTTCGGCCACGGCTTTGCCCAGCGTCTGATCACGCAGATGTATTTCGAGGGCGACCCGATGATCTGGAAATGTCCGATCGTCGGTACGATCCCCGACAAGGCGGCGATCGAGCAACTGATCGCACCGCTTGACTGGGGCAATACGATTCCGATGGATTCACGCGCCTATAAATTCGATATCGTGCTGCGCGGCCGCCGCTCGACGATGTTCGAAAACAGGCTGGAGGGCAACTGACCATGCAGCAGCTCGGCTATCTCAAGGAAACCCCGTCGCAGACCGCCGGTCCCTATGTGCATATCGGCCTGACGCCGAATTTCTGCGACATCACAGGCGTCTACGACAACGATCTCGGCAGCGTGATGCTCAACGACAAGACGCTCGGCGAACGCATCACCGTCACCGGCCGCATCTTCGACGGCGCGGACGCGCTGGTGCGCGATGCCGTCGTCGAGATCTGGCAGGCCGACAGCGCCGGCCTTTACAATAGTCCCTCGGAAATGCGCGGCGCCGCCGACCCGAACTTCGCCGGCTGGGGCCGCTGCCCGACCCGGGCCGACGACGGCGTCTACAGCTTCGAAACCATCAAGCCGGGGTGGGTCCCCTTCAAGGACGGCCGCAGACAGGCGCCGCACATCACCTTCTGGATCGTCGCCCGCGGCATCAATATTGGCCTGCATACGCGGATGTATTTTCCGGAAGAGGCCGAAGCCAACGCCAGCGACCCGCTGCTTGCCCGCATCGAACATCGCGAACGCGTTGCCACCATGGTCGCCACCCGCGATGGCGCAACCTGCCGTTTCGACATCCATCTGCAGGGGCCGAAGGAGACGGTGTTTCTGGATATTTGAGGGTGTGCCGGCTGCTTGTCGGAGAATTCCGCGCAAGCAGCCCCCTCACCCTGCCCTCTCCCCGAGGGAGAGGGGAACAGTGCCACGCGAGAGAACCTACCCATAAGGCGCCGACGCCGCCTCATTCCCCTTCTCCCCTCGGGGGTCCGAAGGACGGGTCGAGACCGGTGGCTCGACCCCGGGTGCGGCAGCCGGATGAGGGGGCCACCACCACAAACGAGCAAACCATGACCGCATCGCCCTTCGACCACCCCTTCCTCTCCGGCCTTGTCGGCGACGACGAAATCGCGCCCTATTTTTCCGCCGAAGCCGATATTCGCGCCATGCTCTCCTTCGAGGCGGCACTCGCCAAGGCCGAAGCCGCGCACGGCCTCATTCCCGGCGAGGCAGCAAGGAGGATTGCCGAAGCCTGCGCCGATTTTTCTCCGGATCTTGCCAGCCTTCGCCCGGCAACGGCGAAAGACGGGGTCGTCGTCCCCGACCTCGTCAAGCAGCTGCGCGCTAAGGTCGGCGAGGAAGCGGGCAGAAACCTGCATCTCGGCGCCACCAGCCAGGACGTCATCGACACCAGCCTGATGATCCGCCTGAAGGCGGTGGTCTTCCTGTTTGCCGGCCGGCTTTCCACCATCCTCACAGCGCTTGACGGGCTCGACCGGCAGTTCGGCCGCAACCGCCTGATGGGCCATACCCGCATGCAGGCGGCGATCGCCATCAGCGTCTCCGACCGTCTCAATGCCTGGCGCATGCCGCTCGCGACCTATCGCGACAGGCTGACCGAGCAGAGCTTCCCCGTCCAGTTCGGCGGTGCTGCCGGCACGCTCGACAAGCTTGGGCCACAGGCCGCCGCCGTCCGCGCTTCGCTCGCCCAGGAGCTCGGCCTCACCGACATCAGGCAATGGCAGGGCGCGCGTCTGCCGATCGCCGATATCGCCGGCCTGTTCGCTTCGATTTCGGGTAGCCTCGGCAAGATGGGACAGGATATCGCGCTGCTTGCCGAGATGGGCGGCGAGATCGAAATCTCAGGCGGCGGCACCTCCTCGGCCATGGCGCACAAGCAGAACCCGGTTGCCGCGGAAGTCCTGGTCTCGCTCGCCCGCTTCAACGCCACGGCGCTCTCGGGTATCCACCAGTCTCTTGTCCATGAACAGGAGCGCTCCGGGGCGGCCTGGACGCTCGAGTGGCTGCTGCTGCCGCAGATGACCATGGCAACCGCCGCCAGCCTGCGGCTCGCCGGAGGACTGATAGAAAATATCAAGCGGCTTGGGACGGCTTGAGATCGCAGCGGCGGCCAGCGCTGTGGCCAGCCGCGCGGCAAGGGTTCCAGCGCGAGAGCGGGCATTTGCTTTTTCGATCGCGCGCAACCATCTAATAGGCATGACTTGCGGAAAACGCCCTGCCCGCGCAGCCCATTTACCGAAAACCAACCATACTGGGTTGCTTTCCGAAGCGAAAGCCGATTGCTTAGGAGAATATACTTCTTCTTCCGCTACCGGTTAGGAGAATGAAAGGGGGCGCAGGCAAACTCGTGGAATTCTGCTGCTTCGCATCGGGATAAACTATGATTACGATGGCGATGCGGGAAGGCCGGTTTGAAAAACGATGACGACAGAACTGTTTCAGATAAAATTTTGGGGCGTCCGCGGCAGTATTCCCGTATCGGGCCCCGAGTTCGATCGCTACGGCGGTAACACTTCCTGCATCGAGATTCGCTGCGGAAAACATCGGTTGCTTTTCGACGCAGGTTCGGGCCTGCGCGAGGCGGGGCTGTCGCTGCTTGCCGACGGCGTCAGCGACGTGGACCTGTTCTTCAGCCACTGCCATTACGACCACATCATCGGCCTGCCCTTCTTCAAGGCGATCTATTATCCCTCAATCAACGTCAACATCTGGTCCGGGCACCTCGACGGCAAGATGAGCACGCGGGAAATGGTCGAGCAGTTCATCAGCCCGCCCTGGTTTCCGGTCAAGACCGACATCTGTCAGGCGACGATGAACTTCCGCGATTTCCACTCCGGCCAAGTTCTGAAGCCGCATGAGGGCATCGAGATTAGGACTTTCACGTTGAACCATCCGGGCGGTGCCATCGGCTACCGCATCGAATGGCGGGGTCGTTCGATCGCTCTGATCTACGATATCGAGCATATTCCCGGCAGTTATGATCCGGTCTCCCTGGAGATGATGCAGGGCGCCGATCTCGTCGTCTACGATTGCACCTACAATGAAGATGAGATGCAGCGCTTCAAGGGCTTCGGCCATTCGACCTGGGAGCACGGCACCGAGCTTGCCAAAATGGCAGGCGCCAAGCGCTTCGCCTTGTTCCACCACGCCCCCTCCCGCACGGACGAACAACTGGCCGAAATGGAAGCACAGGCTGAGGCCGCCTTCCCCGGCGCCTTCGCCGCCCGCGACAATCAGACCGTGGTGATCTAGGGGTGCCGGCGCACGCTGGCGCCGGCCCGTTCGCACTTGCTGACGGAACAGATGCCGGGTCCGACCGTTTCCCCGGCAGCGCAAGATCGATGAAAACGGGGTATCAGCCATGACCGTGCTCTCCGGACAATGCCTTTGCGGGCAGGTGAAACTTTCTGTTCGTGGCGAACCGTTGCGCGTCGGCATTTGTCACTGTACCGACTGCCGAAAGGAAAGCGGTTCGGCCTTTACCTTTTACGGCGTCTGGCCCGCCGGCCAATTTGAACATTCCGGCGAAACCGGCGAATTCCACGGCCGGCGCTTCTGCACCGGATGCGGTTCGCGGCTGTTTTCCGCCGATGACCAGGAGGCGGAAATCAAGCTCGGCATCCTCTCGCAGGCGCCGACGCCGCTGGCGCCGCGCTACGAACTCTGGATCAAACGCCGCGAGGCATGGCTGCGGCCCGTGGAGGGCGCCGAGCAGTACCAGGAGGACCGAACGTGAATCTGGCCACGCTCGTCCGACATCACATCACCACCATTGCAGGTATCGAGATTTTTTACCGTGAGGCGGGCCCGAAGGAGGCGCCGGTACTGCTGCTGCCGCACGGCTATCCCTGCTCGTCTTACGAGTTTCGTAATCTCATGCCGCGCCTTGCCGACCGCTGGCGCCTGATCGCCCCGGATTTCCCCGGCGCGGGCTACAGCGGCACACCCGACGATTTCGACTACAGCTTCGATGGTTATGCCGCCTGGCTGGAAGCGTTCATCGGCGCGCTCGATGTCGACCGTTTCGCCCTCTATCTCCACGATTTCGGCTCACCGATCGGAGCGCGGCTGGCAATCAGAAACCCGAGCCGCATCGTGGCGCTGATCATCCAGAATGGCGATATTCCCTATGAGGATGCACTCGGCCCGAAATATGCCGATATCGAGGCGACGTGGGCGCTGCCGCGCGCGGAGATGAGGAAAGCGCTGGCGCAAGCGATCAACGAGGAGACCTTCCGGGAGGAATTCCTCAACGACCTGCCGCCGCCCCTGGCCGACACAATCCCGCCGGATCTCTGGCGGCTGCACTGGTCGCTGGTCACGCCGCGGCGCAAGGAAATCGCTATCGACCTGATCGCCGGATTGAAGGAGAACCTCGCCTGGTTCCCTGAGCACCGGAAATATCTCAGAGAGTACCGGCCGCCGACCCTGATTGTCTGGGGGCCAAACGACCACTATATGCCGGAAAAGTCGGCACGCGCCTATCTCCGAGATCTGCCGGAGGCCGAACTGCATCTGCTCGACGGCGGGCATTGGCTGCTCGAGACGCATCTGAATGAGGTCACAGAACTGGTGCGGGACTTCCTCGGGCGCGTTCACGCAGTCTGCTCGATAGCCTGATCTTGCAGGAGCTCTGGCGCCGACGACCAAGAGACGGCAGGGTGGTGGGCCGTCACCGCAAACAAGTCCGACAGGAAATCCCAGGCGGCCGCATCATGAACCAGATGGTGGCTGAGCACGCCAATGGGCTCGTCATTGCCGGCAAACCGGTCGCGGAGTTCGGCAACCAGTTCGGCCACCAGTTCCTCCGCGCTGCGGCCGCCGCGCGTGCCGTGCCAATCGATGATATCGACATGGGTGTTGAGAAGCGGGATCGGCCCGCCCTCTTTTGCCCGCCCGTAGACCGAGAGCGCCGCAAAGCCGACTTCGGGCAATGCCGGGATGAGCGCGGCGCCGATCCGGTTCCACGGCGGCACCAGCACCGGCAGGAAGCGGGCGGGATGGAGCCGCTTCAGGCGCTGCAATCCTTCACGCAACTCGCTGAGCACCACCTCGGGCGGCCGTTCGCCGCCGAGTTCCTGCTTCTTGCGCTCAGGGGCGGCGTGGTTGGTGTGCGACCAGCCATGCACAGCGACAGCGACGCCCGCTTCCGTCGCCAGCCGCGCAGCCAAGTCCTCGCCGGTCCGGCCGGGAATAACGGCAAGGGTCAACGGAATCCCGTTCTCGGCGGTCAGCGCCAGCAGCCGCTCCAGATCGGGCGTCGGCTCGACGGCGTCGTCGTCGCGCAGCCAGAATCGCGCCACGCGGCCGGCGGCTCGCCAGCGGTCGAGCTCCCGGCGCAGCGGTTCCCAGCTCATCCCTTGGCTCATCATCTCACTCCTGTTCCTGCGCCTTGCGCAAAATCTCGTCCAGAACGCGGGCAGCTACCGCGAGCGAGCGCTCCTCGAGCACGAAGCGCCGCGCTGCCTGCCCCATCGCATCGCGTTTCCGCCCGTCGCCGAGCAGGGCCGCGATGGCCCCGGCATAGGCGGCGACATCGCCCTCCGGCGTCAGCAGGCCGGTGACGCCGGCCTCGACCACGGCGGGCACGCCCGCCGTTTGCTGCGCCACGACAGGTAGGCCGGCGGCCTGGGCTTCGAGATAGGCAAGGCCATAGGCCTCGCCGCAGCCGGGCCAGACATAAATGCCGCCACGCGCGAGCAGGCCGGCGATCTCGGTTTCGCTCCGCTCGCCCAGCCATTCGATGCGGCCGGGAAAGCCGGCAAACAGCCCCTCCACCTCCCGGCGCATCGGCCCGTCGCCGATGACCGAAAGGGTCCATGGCTTGTTTTCAATCAGCCGCAATGCTTTTGCGAGCATCGCGTAGCTTTCCATCTTGTCGCCGGCCCGCATCATCGCGACGGTCATCAGCCGGCCGGGATCGGGCGCCGGACGCACCGCCTCGAACAGCGCCGAATCGATGAACGGCTTGAGAGCCGCAAGCCGCGCCTGCGGAAAGGCGGCTGATAGTCCGGCCCGATCACGCTCGGTGAAGCTGATATTGACCGCCGCCTGCATGACCGCCTCCCCCACGCGCTTCTGCCGGTCGGCCCAATCCGTCCGGTCGCGTTTTGCTGCATAGGAGGCTTCGGCGGTGACATAGGGAATAGCCAATTCGGCGGCGATCGCCGGCCCGAAGGGATCGGGCGATCTATAATAGGGATGATAGCAGAACCAGAGATCCGGCCGCGGATCTTTTTGCCATTTCTCCCGCAAACGCGCCATTTCGGCGGAGATGGCGGGTGCGAGCGCCGCGGCCGCCTCAGGCGTCGGGGCATGAGTGCGAAATTCGGAGACGACCTCGACCTGATGCCCGGCACGCTCCAATGCCCGGATCAGCAGCCGCGCCATCAGCCGGTCGCCCGAAGGCACCGGGTGGTTCGGCGATTTCATCGGCGCATAGAAGGCGACCCGCATGCGCATCCCTCGCATAGACACACTGTTTCCAATCGGCATTCACAAGCGAATCATTAACCAGATCAGGCGCATGCAGCACGCGGTCGCGTTGAACCCTCCCATGGTGTGCGGCATCGTGACCGGCGGCGAAAAAATCCCTTATTGCCGCCTTCCCGAAAACTTGCGCATAAGCATATGCAATGTGATCGCAATGGAAGCAATTCCGCCTCTTTCCCCATCTCTATGGGCCTGCGATTGCATCGACAAGAACGGGAATGAATGACGACGGCCTCGGTCACAGGGATTTTTTCGGAGCGCTCGATCAGAAGGGCAAGGCTCGGTTCGGGGCTGGTTATTTTCGTCTTCGTTCTCTTGCATTTGTCGAACCATGCACTCGGACTCGTTTCGATCGCCGCGGCCGATAAGGCCCGCCATCTTTTCCTGGCAATCTGGCGCAATCCCGCCGGCACCGTCCTGTTTTACGGATCAGTCCTCGTCCATATGACCCTGGTGCTGCGCGCCATCTACATCAGGCGCAGCCTGGTCATGCCGAAGGGGGAAGCAGCCCAGATGGTGCTCGGCCTGCTGATCCCGCTGCTTCTGATCGATCACGTCATCGGCACCCGCATTGCCCATGAACTCTATGGCTATATCGACAATTACGAGACGATCGTCGGCATGTTATGGCTGCGGACGCCGGCGACGGGCGTGCGCCAGGCATTCGGCCTGATCGCGGTGTGGATCCACGGCTGCATCGGCATCCATTACTGGCTGCGTTACCGCCCCTGGTACGGCGGTTTCGCACCGCTGCTGCTGGCGCTGGCGATCCTTGCGCCGGTGCTGTCGCTGCTCGGTTTCGTCGAAATGGGCCGCACGCTTGCCGACCCCACCTATCAACTGACCTCCATCGAGCCTTACGCAACGACCGTGAATTCCCACTATGTCTCCGACCCCGAGATCCGCAGCCAGATCGCCATGGTTCGCGCCGGGCTCTATGGCGCCTTCTCGGCCTCGCTGATCATCGTCGTTGCCGCTCGCACACAGCGCAGGCTGAAGGAGCGTCTCGATCAGGTCGCGGTGCACTATCCGGGCGGCGAAGTGATCCGCGTGCCGCGTGGGTTCACGGTGCTGGAGGCGAGCCGGCTCGGCGGTCTGCCGCATTATTCGGTCTGCGGCGGCAAGGGCCAGTGCTCCACCTGCCGGGTACAGATTCTTGGTGATTACCAGACGCTGCCGCCGCCCGACAAGCTGGAACAGACGACACTGAAACGCATCAATGCCGGCCCTGATGTCCGCCTCGCCTGCCAGCTTCGGCCGAATACCGATGTCTCGGTCGCGCCCCTTCTCGTGCCGGCCGTCGAGGCGGCTCTTCCCGCCAACAGCCAGGAGACGAGCCCCGGCCGCGAGCGTGAAATCGTCGTGCTCTTCGTCGATATCCGTCATTTCACGACGCTGACGGAAACGCGCCTGCCCTTCGACGTCGTCTTCCTGCTGAACCGCTATTTCGCCATCATCGGCAAGGCGGTGGAGCAGGCGGGCGGCCGGCTCGACAAATTCATCGGCGACGGCGCCATGGCGCTCTTCGGCCTCAACGCCGCGCCGGAGGAGGCCTGCCGCCAAGCGCTCGACGCGGCGGCGGCAATCAACATCGGGATCGAGAAACTCGCCGCCGAACTGGCCGAAGAGCTGACGCTGCCGCTGCGGATCGCCATCGGCATCCACACCGGCCCGGCCGTCATCGGCACGATGGGCTATGGCCGGGTGCGCAGCATGACGGCGATTGGAGATACGGTGAACGTCGCGAGCCGACTGGAAAGTGCGGCCAAGGAATTCGACGCGGCGATCGTCTTCTCCGAGCCGGTGGCCAGGCTTGCCGGCGCCGATCTTGACGACATCCAAAGCCGTGAAATCAGCGTGCGCGGCCGCGCCCTGCCCTTGAAAGTCTATGTCGTTCCGAGAGAGAAAGCGGCAGAACCGCTCAAAGGAAAAGCCTGATGCACGGCAAGCCCTGGCTCACCGCCAAATATTGGAGCCGCCGGTTGCGCAAGGCGCGCAATAGAGTCGCCTCGCGCTTCTTCGACACCCGCCTCGGCCGCCGGCTGCTGATCGAGAATATCGGCCCGCGCGTCGTCTCGATGACGGTCGATGCCGGTGATCATCTGATGACCTTCTCGCCTTCCGACTATATCGGCCGCAAGGTCTTCCGGAAGGGCCATTTCGAGCGCGACGCCGTCGACCGGTTGATCGCCATCCTGCGCGAGCGCGGCCTGCTCAGGAAGGATGCGACGCTGCTCGAGATCGGCGGCAATATTGGCACCCAGACGGTTTATTTCGCCTTGAGCGGCACCTATGCCAAGATCGTCAGCGTCGAGCCCGATCCGCGCAATTTCCCGCTGCTTGAACTCAACATCCGCCAAAACCGGCTGGAAGAGAAGGTCCGTCTCGTCAACTGCGCCGCCGGCGAGCACGCAGGCGAGATCGATTTTTTTCTTAACCTCAACAATCACGGCAAGAGCAGCGCCGTCCGCCAGAGCCCGACCGACCAGAAGATCAGCGTGCCGGTGATGCCGGTCTCCGAAATCCTCGCCGGCCTCTCGATCGACCCAGCCGCAATCGGCCTCGTCTGGATGGATATCGAAGGCTATGAGCCGGTCGCCTGCCGCTCGATGCAGCCGCTGCTTGCCCGCCGCGTGCCGCTTCATATGGAATTCACACCGCTGTTCTACGGTGCGGAGGGCACGAAGGCCTTCATAGCGATGCTCTCAGGATTCTACGAGGACTGTCTCGTGCTCTTCGAGCACCGCGAGGAAGAGATCAAGGTTCGGGATCTGCCTGGCGATATCGATCAGTACAACATATTGTTTTTGCCCTAGGCTCTGCCGGACACGATCACTGGCGCCGTGCCGCGGACGTCCGTGTTGCCCCCGGGGGCGTGAGCCCAGGACCGTCTTGTGCAAACCCGAAAAAAGCGGTTAGCTGCACAGTTGGGGGCACTTTTTAAGCACAGTCAGACGAGCTTCGGGCGTTAGATGCGCTGAGAGGTGTCCGCATTCGAGGGAAGTCTCGTGCGCTGGTCCAAACCGCTCAGAGTGCATCTCGGTGTCCTGGTCGTCGCATCGCTGCTTTGCACGTCGATGCCGATTATCTGGTTGGCGTTCAGACAGGGAAGCAATGCTGCCGTGAGTGCCGGCGCGCAGCAGATGCGCGAGATGAGCCTGCGGCTGATCGAGGGATATCGCCACACGCTGGAGGGAGGCTACGAGGCGGTGGCGCTGGCATCCACCCTGCCGCAGCTCGTTTTGCCGCCGCCTCAGGATATCAAGGCGAAACAGGACCTCTTTCTCGAGGTTCTGCGAAATGTCCCCGAGGCAACGAGCATCTATACCGGATACCCTGACGGCTCGTACTTGCAGGTCATCAACGCTGGAAGGAGGGATGTCCGCCAGACCCTCGCGGCGCCTGACGAAGCGGCTTTCGCGATCAGAACGATCGCCGGGCGACAAAGCGCGAACGTCATATCGACGCTTGGCTTTCTCGACGGCAAGGCAAGACTGATCGGCGCACGGGATGTCGACGACGCGTCTTTCGATCCGCGGCAACGCCCGTGGTATCAATCGGTCGTTCAGGACGGCGCCCCGGTCTCCGTCGGCCCCTATGTGACCGGAACGCTCAAGGTGCCGACGCTGACGATCGCGGCACCGATGAAGGACGATGGGCGGGTGGTCGTCGGCATCAACGTTCACCTGCAGACCATCGGCCGCCTGCTGGATGCACAGAGTATTTCGCCGCATGCCCGAGCCTATGTCATCGACGGTAGCGGCAATCTCGTTGCTCATTCCGACCCTGATATCATGAGCAGGATCATCGCAATATGGTCGAGAACCTCAGGCGCCTTCGCCATAACGGCAAACGCCTTCGATACCAGTCTCGAAACGATTGTCCGGCTGCGGCAGGATCCTGCCTTCGCAAACGGCGGCCTGGCGCGGATCGAACTTGATGGTGCAAGCTATCTTGTCCAGATCGCCCCGGTCAGCGTGTCCGGCCTGTTCCGGGGAAGCACGGCCGCAATCGTCGTGCCGCTCGACGACCTCGTTGCCGAGGCCAACCGGCTGCTCGTGCGCAATCTCCTGATTGCCGGCATCCTGTTGATTGCGGGTGTTGCGGCATCGGTGGTCCTGTCGCGCATGGTCAGCCGCTCTCTATACCGCCTCGCTGACGAGGCGCGCATGATTGGCGATCTCGAGGTCAGCGAGAAGGCCCTGTCGCACTCCTGGATAACGGAAATCAACACATTGGCGAGCGCGCTCTCGGCAAGCCGTCACGCCATCGGCCAGTTTGCCCTCTATGTTCCGCGTGAAGTGGTCCGCCGCATCGTCAGCCCTGACGGGCGAACGGTCGTCAAGGCGAAGCGGCAGGACGTGACCGTGCTGTTTACCGATATCAGGGACTTCACGACCATATCGGAGCAGAATTCGCCCGAGGACGTGGTCGATACGCTATCGGCCTATTTCGAGCTGCTGAACACCATTGCCGAGAGTCATGACGGCACAGTCGTCCAATATCTCGGCGACTCCATTTTCGTCATGTGGAATGCCCCTGTTCAAGATGGCGGGCATATCGAACACGGCTGTCGATGCGCGCTTGCCATGAAAGCCGCCGTCGACGAACTCAACGGGAAAAACCGGGCGCATGGCCGCCCCGAACTCTTCACGCGGTTCGGCCTCCATACGGGCCCCGCCGTCGTCGGCAGTTTCGGAGCGATCTCGCGCCAGCAATATACGGCCATGGGCGATACGATCAACGTCGCCTCCCGGCTGGAGGGATTGAACAAGGAATACGGCACCTCGATCCTGGTGAGCGCCGCCATCCATAACGCCGTCGGCGACCGCTTCCAGTTTCGGCCGCTGGGTCTGGTGCAGGTGAAGGGACGGGCTGAAAAGGTTGATCTTTGGGAGCTGGTTGGGGATCCCAGGTGCTAGGTGTTGGCGCGCCTCTCCCATCTCCCACCGTCGCATGCACCTATCCGGCGGGCGGCATCACCAGCGACTGATGGCAATGCACGCCGGCGAGCACGCCGGAGGCGGAGGCGAGCGTGCCGCTGTGCATGGAGCTCGCGGCATCGCCGGCGGCGAAGACGCCTTTGACGCTGGTCTCCTTGTTTTCGCCGATGCGGATGACCGGTCCGAAGGCACCGTCGTCGAAGGCGCAGCCGAGCTGTTCGGCGATGGGGCTCGCCATCGCCGTCTTCGGCGCGACGAAGATGGCGTCGAGCGGAACGGTACGGCCATCAGCGAGACGCACCGCCTCGAGTTTCGGACTATCGCCCAACAGTTCCACGATCGGGCTGCGTTCGATGCGTACCCCACGGGCCGTCAGCCGCGCCAGCTGTTCTTCATCGGGCTCGAACAGAGCCTGGCTGAAGAAGGTCGTCGCACCCCAGTCGGGGATCATCATGGCTGAATGCGCCGAATGCGGATGGTTTGCGAGGACGCCGAGTTCGCCGCCGCTCACCTCATAACCGTGGCAATAGGGGCAGTGCAGCGCCGAGCGTCCCCAGCGCTCGCTGAGACCGGGGATGTCAGGCAAAGTGTCGCTCACACCGGTTGCAAGAATCAGGCGGGCAGCGCGTTCTTCGCCGGCGCCTTCGACGGTGACGACGAATTCCTCACCCTCCTTCTCGGCGTGGACAACTTTGCCGTCGCGCAGGGTGATGTTCGGATAAAGCGAAAGCTGCCTCTTCCCCTCGCCCATGATCGCCGCCGGCGCCTGCCCGTCCTGGCCGAGAAAACCGTGCGAGGCCTGCGAAAACCGATTTCGCGGTGCGCCAGCATCGATGAGCAGAACCCGCCGGCGCGCCCGGGTGAGCTGCATGGCTGCCGACAGGCCGGCAAAATTGCCGCCGATGACGATGACTTCGTAGGACATGCGATCACTCCTGGACATTGTCTGTCATGAATCAACATAAGTTACATGAAACACCGCCGTCAAGGCTCATGTCACTTGTCTTGTTACAAATTGCTTGCGATAATGCCGCGCTCGATCGACAGGATAGAACCATGCGCAACGACAGCCGCCTTTCCCGCATGCTGCACGTGCTGATCCACATGGATCGGCATGAACATGCGGCAACCTCCGAGGTGATTGCAAAGATGCTCAACACCAATCCCGTCGTCGTGCGCCGCACCATGGCCGGCCTTCGCGACCAGGGCTATGTGCGTTCGGAAAAAGGCCATGGCGGCGGCTGGACACTGGTGCGGCCCTTGTCCGAGATCACCCTGCTCGACGTCTACAACGCGCTTGGCGACCCCCACCTCTTCGCCATCGGCCCCGCCGATGATCAGCCCAAATGTCTGGTCGAGCAGGCGGTGAATAGTGCGCTGGCCGATGCGATGAAGGAGGCAGAAGCGCTGCTTCTGAGGCGGCTGGGCAGCGTGACGCTGGAGGAAATCACGGCTGACTTCGAGACAAAACTGAAGGCGCGCTCGGCCGCGGCTTATTCCTGTGCCTCGTGAGCGGAAGCTCCTAGGGCTCAGCCGTCACGCCCCCTCACCGTCCACGAGGCGGTATCGCGATCGGGGTGCTGGTTGTTGCTTTCCCTGATCGCCGCAGCCCAGTCAGCGCCGTTGGTTTCGGTCGCGCCGGTATTTTCTATGTCCGTGATCGTGTCGAACCATGCCACCATGTTTTCGGTACAGGTATTGGCATGCGGCGGGAAGGCGTTCGGATGGTCGAGCGAACCGATCATCAGGTTGGTGCGACCGTTTTCCAGGTGATGGAAGAACAATGGCGTGCCGCAATTGGCGCAGAAGCCGCGCTCGACAAGCTCCGAACTCTTCCAGACGCTCGGCTTGCCACGTGTCCAGGTGAGCGCATCATCGGGCGCGGCGACGAGCGCAGCAAAGATGTTGCCGGAAGCCTTCTGGCACATGCGGCAATGGCAAAGATGCGAATTGTCGAACATGGCGGTTGCGTGGTAGCGCACGGCGCCGCACTGACAGCCGCCGCTGACTTCCATCTCGATGCGTTCCATTTTTCTCCTCCTTCAAAGACGGGTGGGGCTTCCTCTCCCCTCACATGCGCCGATACAGAAAATACCGCCCTTCCTTGATTCCCTCCGGCAGCGGCAGCTCCGTGAGCTCCGGATGCTCCAGCGGCAGGCCGCTGACGGCGATGCCGTTCGGGGCGAGCACGCCGGCTATCAGCTGTGGCAGCCAGGTCAGCGTCACCGCATCGATCTCGTCATGGCCGGTGCCGATATCGGCGTGGGCGAGGGCTGCGCCGATGCCGAGGAAGGCCTGACCGGAATCGCGGATGTTGCCGGTCACCATATCTTGCGGCTCTGGGGTCGAGGCCGAATAGGAGCGGACTTCCCAGTCGAAGGCGATGATGCGCCGGTCGGGGAATTTTTCGCGCAGGTGATCATAGGTGCGGCCGTTGCCGAGGCCGAACTCCAGCACCGGGCCTTCGATGTCCTCGACCAGATCGGTGATTGCGTTCAGAATGTCGCGTTGGGCCGTCAACCGGCGAATGAAGCTGTCGAGGCGGCTCATCGCAATCCGAATCCGTGATGAAAATCGTGAGCGCGTGCTAACACATGAAACCTTGTCAAGTCGATTGCCATAGATGGGAATTGGCGTTGCAGCAGCGATATGGGTCTGTGCTATGGTCAATGACATGACAACCGGGACCGACGAAGAATTCTTTGCGAGCGTGCCGCGCTTCAGCGCCTTCGAGGGCGTGACCGATGCCGGCAATTACCGGCCGCTGCCGGAGGGATGGGTGCTGGCGCTTGCCGATATCGTCGGTTCGACGCAGGCGATTGCCGGCGGTCGCTACAAGGACGTCAACATGGCCGGCGCCAGCGTCATTTCGGCGGTGCTGAATGCAGTCGGCAAGGGCGACTATCCCTTCGTCTTCGGCGGCGATGGCGCGCTGATCGCGCTGCCGGGTTCGCTGGAGAAGGCGGCGCGGGATGCACTCGCCGCCGTGCAGGTCTGGGTCGAGGAGGATCTCGGCCTGATGCTGCGCATCGCTATCGTGCCGGTCGCCGATACCCGCGCGGAGGGCCTCGACGTGCGCGTCGCGCGCTATTCCGCAAGCCCGCATGTCACCTATGCGATGTTCTGGGGCGGCGGCACAAGCTGGGCGGAACGACAGATGAAGCTCGGCCGTTACGGCGTCGAGCGCGCCGCGCCGGGCACGCGGCCGGATCTCACCGGCCTGTCCTGCCGCTGGAGCCCGATTGCGGCGGAGAATGGCGAGATCGTCTCGATCATCGCCGTGCCCGGCGAAGGCCGGCCGGGCGAAGAATTCCGCGATCTCGTCAACGGCATCGTCGCCATCACCGCCGAGCAGAACCGCGGCAGCCATCCGGTGCCGGCCGACGGCCCGAAATTCGCCTTCTCGCTGAAAGGCATCAATCGCGAGGCCAAGGCCACCGCGCCCGCGGGAAGACGGCTGTGGCAGAAGTTGATCATCTTCCTGCAGCTCGCCATCATCCTCGCGTGCTACAGGCTCGGCCTTCCACTCGGACGCTTTGATGCCCGCCGCTACAAGCGCGACGTCGCCGGCAATTCCGATTTCCGCAAGTTCGACGACGGGCTGAAGATGACGGTCGACGTCGACGCCGGCCGCTTGAAACGGATCGAGACGCTGCTGGAAGACGCGCGGGCCAAGGGCATCGCTCGCTACGGCCTGCATCGGCAATCCTCGGCGCTGATGACCTGCTTCGTGCCGACGCCGATCTCGCGCGACCACATGCATTTCATCGACGGGGCGTCAGGCGGCTATGCGGTGGCCGCCAGCCGGATGACCGGCAAATCGCTTTCGGCCGTTTCCGTCACGCCTTGACGACGTGATCGGCCGAGAGGCCGAGCCGGTCGAAGACATTGCGGGTATCGACGATCAGAGCAGCAGTTTTGGCGAGCGCCGCATAATCCACACTGTCATGATCGGTCGCGACCAGCACTGCGTCATAGCCGCTCAAGGTCTCCGGCGTCAGCGTGACCGATCTGCGGCCTTTCAGGGCCTGATATTCGCGCGTCGGCGGGATTTCGGCGACGAAGGGATCGTGGTAATCGGCGCGGCCGCCGCGCTCCTCGATGATTTCAATCAGCCGCAGCGACGGGCTCTCTCTGATATCGGCGACGTTCTTCTTATAGGCGAGGCCCAGCACCAGCACACGGCTGCGGCTCAGCGCCTTGCCGGCGCGCATGTCGAGCGCTTCGGCTAGTTTGCCGACGACATAGCGCGGCATTGCCGAATTGATCTCGCCGGCAAGCTCGATGAAGCGGGTCGGCAACTCGTATTCGCGCGATTTCCAGGTGAGGTAGAAGGGATCGATTGGGATGCAATGGCCGCCGAGGCCGGGGCCGGGATAGAAGGGCATATAGCCGAAGGGCTTGGTCTTGGCCGCCTCGATCACTTCCCAGACGTCGATGCCCATGGCCGCATAGACGGTCTTCAGCTCGTTGACGAGGGCGATGTTGACCGAACGGAAGATGTTTTCGGTGAGCTTGACGGCCTCGGCCGTCGCATTCGAGGAAACCGGAACGACGGTCGAAACGGCAGCGCCATAGAAGGATTTCATCAAGGCCAGCGCTTCCGGTCCGTCGCCGGCGACGACCTTGGGAATGGTGGCGGTGTGATAATTCTGGTTGCCGGGATCCTCGCGCTCCGGCGAGAAGCCGACGAAGAAATCCGCCCCGGATTTCAACCCGGTGCCTTCGAGAATGACCTTGACGATATCGTCGGTGGTTCCGGGATAGGTGGTCGATTCCAGAGCGACGAGCTGGCCGGGACGCAGATGTTCTGCGATCGATCGCGAGGTCGCCTCGACGAAGGAAAGGTCGGGGTCGCGATGTTTGGTTAGCGGCGTCGGCACGCAGATGATGATGACATCGCATTCGGCAAGGCCGGCGAAATCCGTCGTCGCCTGGAACCGCCCCACCTCGATCTCGGCGGCAAGCGCCTCGTTGCTGACGGCGTCGATATAGGAACGGCGCGCCGCGAGCGCCACCATCTTTAAGGGGTCGATGTCGAGGCCGGTGACCACAAAACCGCTGCGCGCCACGGCGATCGCCAGCGGCAGGCCGACATAACCGAGCCCGATGATGCCGGCACGCGCCGTGCGGGTTTCGATCTTCTGCAGAAGCGTGTCGAAGGTTGAGGTGGCCAAGGCAGGATCTTTCAAACGGGAAATTCAGGAAGCTGATCTAATGCATGATGGTGGGAAATTAAACCGCCTCCACTTCTGCTTGGGAATAAAGTAAACATCTGAGCACAGAGGAGACCACCACGTCCCGGCGAAATTGCCTCAACGTGTCGACCGACAGCGGCGCATGAACGCCAAGCAATGCGGTTGTTCAGCGATCTTTAAAGATCAATCCCCCGTCCGCGGTTGACGCCTCGCTGACGCCGTTCCGAGAGGATCTGCTGACTACTCTGCGCGCGGACCGTCTGCTGCAGGACCTTCAGCCTCTCCTGCATCGCCGCAAAGGCATGGCGCTGCGCCGCTGGCACATGGTTGATGAGATCCTTGTCGCCGCGGATGATGGCGTTGCGCCCGAAGCGCTCGTCGAGCGCCTTGCTGATGTCATCGAACTCCCGGCGGATGTTC
Organism: Rhizobium sp. BK049; assembly: GCF_014193135.1. NCBI lineage: Bacteria > Pseudomonadati > Pseudomonadota > Alphaproteobacteria > Hyphomicrobiales > Rhizobiaceae > Rhizobium > Rhizobium sp. BK049. Next base: position 1,265 of record NZ_JACHYV010000021.1, on the reverse strand, counting down.
GCGTCGAGTGGGGCGACCGATGCGTTTTGCCGATGGCTTCTGTTCCTCGCCTCCTCTGCCAGTCGTGTGAGCGCCTCTTCCGCCTCTTTCGACAGGCCGGGAATAGCAACCGCCATGCGCCGGCGCTCGTCGATAATGGCGTGGCGCTCCGCATCGAAGAGATTGGCATAGGCAGAGCCGAGAGAACGCAGGCGCGCGGCTGCCTCCGGCACGGCCTGCACCGCATCTTTGCGCTCCCGCCCGGAAGCCAGCATCTTGTCCATCAGACGATCCGAACCGCGCAACGCGCCATAAGCAGCCGGATCATTGGTCACAGCGGCAGCGATGCGCTCGGCGGCGAACCCTTTGACAATCAGTTCCTCGATCTTGCCGACGGCTCCGGCCGGATCGCGCCAGATCGTCCTTGCCGCGTCCGCCAGTGCCGTACGCTGCTGACGGTAAAGGGGAGCCGAGAGAGTTCGCGATCGCGCCTCGTCGTCGACTGCTGTCTTGAACTCGGTGACAGCGGCAAGCATGGGCAGCACAGTCGCATTCTCCTTGCCGGGCTTCTTTCCTAACTCGCTGCTCGTCACCGCACTGGCCGCCGCGACGATCTTCGAGCGGTCCTGACGTTCGGCCAGATGCTGCGCCTCGGCAAAACGCTTGACGGCTTCGAACAGGTGGATCAGCTTCTCGCGCTCGCCGACCATCAGATCGTTCGGCATGCGCTCGGCCATATTACGTTCGCCAACCGCATCCGCCTTTGCGGTGAAGGCGCTCCAGCCGAAGCGCGCAGACAATGCTTCGCTGACCGCCTTGATCTCCTGCACGACCGTGTGGTCCTTCGCGGCAAGCGCAAAGGCGGTCTTATAAGCATCGTCCCCGCCCCTGTTGCGCACCGCCTCGATCTCCATGAGACGCGCCATGGCGCCTTCGGAGAGTGCCGGGACCGACAATGACATATGCGCGCGACGCGCCTGCTCACGGATCTTGAACCGTTCGGCGTTCCTGCGGAACTCGCTCGCATGGGCGCGGGCCAGGGGAAGCAATTCTGTCACAGCCGCCAAGGCGACAATACGCTCCTCACGCGCCGCGCGTCCGTCGACGATGAGCTCGGAACCTCGCAGGCGGCCAAGCCGATCGGCGCTCGCGGCAAGATCGTCGGCGAGCCTGCGGGGTTCGATGCCGGCATCTGAAGCAAGCGCATTCAGGGCGACAAGTGCGCCATCCGGATCACGATAGATCTTCTCCAGCACCGGTCGCAGGAGGGTTTCCCGATCCTTCCA
>NZ_JACHYV010000020.1:0-122332 GCF_014193135.1 Rhizobium sp. BK049 | reverse complement strand
CGGAGATGCTCGCTGAGGCACGAGTTCGAAACCCAAGGATGACACGCATCCCCGTCGCGCAGCCCGTTTATACACCAACGGCAACGTACAAGGATAAGGCTCTCTTGGGCGGGGGCACCGTTGCCATCCTCACGCCCGCACTGGAACCGGGATCGGCCCTCGGCAGTTAATCTCCTGTCATTTCAGCCTCGGGTGCGACTGCCATTAGCGACCATTCCGCCTTCTGGAAAAAACCGATCGCGATCGATCTTGATACCGGCGAACGGCTGGTTCTCCGCTCACCGCAGGATGCGCTTTACGCACTCGTCTCCGACTGGCCCGTCAATGGCGGCGTCCATCAGCAGAGGGCGATCGATTTCTGCCGGGCCTGGCTTGCCGGCCGAATGCCGGCGGAAACGGTGCGGCAGGCCTTTATCCTTGCGGCGCTGGAGGCTGGCGTGACGATCATTGAAGAAGGGGACGGGGCGGAAGCTCGGTTTTGAACCCATATGGGGCAGCGATTCTGCGCCATGCGGCGGCATTACGCCGTCGAAACCAGAGATCCCTCATGCAGCGCCCGTCAGAGGGAAGGTCGTCGAACGTGGCCAGCCCATCGAAATGATCGATCGGCAGGTCGGCGACAAGCTCCGGGGGCGCGAGCCACAGGTTGACAGCCATGCGGCGGCCTTCCTTTTGCAGGCGCAGGCTGCGCCAGCTGAGCACGCAGGCGCAGGTCGGGCAGAACAAGATTTCGAGCGACGGGTTGTCCTTGTCGGCGCGGGTATAGGAGGCGGTTTCGCCGCTGAGCGTAATGCGCTCTTCTTCATAGTCGTAGGCCCAGAGAGTGCCATAGCGTCGGCAGAGCGTGCAATTGCAAGCGGTGATCGAGCCGGGGTCGCCTTCGAGCGCCCAACTCGCCTTGCCGCAATGACATGAGCCCGTCAGCATGAGGCCCTTCCACCCTGTCTTTATTCGGTGACTGCATCCTGCCTCAACTAGACAAATAAAAGTCTGTAGTTGAAGGTCGGGCAGCCTCCCGCAATGCGCGCGGCAATGTTACAGCTGCTGCGGGAATTGGGGACTATTCATGAAAAAGATCATCATTGCATTCGCGGCGGCCGCGGCGCTGGCCGGCTGCGCCAAACGTCCTGACGCCATCGTTCAGGTCGATATTCCGATGGCGGCCTATACGAACCTCAGTTGTGAGACGCTCGCCACTGAACTCAAGAAAGAGAAGGCGAAGCTCGACGACCTGTCCAAGCAGCAGATCAGCGCGGCGAACGGCGATGCTTTCGGTGTTTTCCTCGTCGGCGTTCCGATCGGCAGCGTCGCGGGCGGAGACAAGGAAGGCGAAATTGCCGCGTCCAAAGGCAAGGTCTCGGCTATGCAGTCCGCCGGCATGAGCAAGGGCTGCAAGCTGCCCGGATGATCGCCGGTTGGGCGAGATCATCGAGATCGAGCCAGAGCACCGGTTTACGATCAGGAAATGCTTGGCGTTGGAAGCGGACTGCGCATCCCGCAGTCCGCGCAACGGATAGACCGTGTCAGCAAAGGCAGCGCTTTGCCCGCGAGATCCATTCTCACCTTTGCTCAAGCAAAGACGGGTTCTCTGGAGTCCTCCACTGTCGACGCCCTGCAGTACCATGCGAGGACGACAACCGTTCCAATGGGAAATAATAGTGCAAGAAGCTGCCACCATCCGCTCCGGTTGGTGTCGTGAAGGCGTCGGGCGGCCATGGCGATCGACGGAAGAAACGTGGCCAGCGACCAGATCAGGTTCAAGGTTGCGCTCCGATCCACGAAATACAAAGCGATGGCGACGAGAAAGACGAAGAGCGCCGAATACCAGAACTCTGAGCGACTCGCTCTGCCGCTGAAGTTCACATAGATCTTGAAAAAACTTCCGATGGCCTGGCCGAAACCCATGGCCGGCGGCGGGCCGCCGAAGCGGTTCGGCCCAACCAGCGGTTTTCGGAAGACGAAGATCAATGGCACGCCGATCAGGATCAAGACGATCAACCAATGAAACAGTGAAAACTGCCCATGAGATACCCCAGCTGTTAGAACAGCTCAGAGATAAGCGATGTTTGTTTCCGGAGGATTAACTTGCTTGTGATTCGATGTGTTCGCAATCACAGCTTGAGAAATTGCAGCTGCCATGTTGACGGCGCGATGATGCTTTGAGAAGGCTGTATCGCCGTCGCTCAGCGTTTGAGCAGCACGCTTGCTCGCACCGGCTGCTCGATGCCCTTCAGAGCCAGCATACGCGTTTCGGCGCCCGCAGCGAGTTCGGGAGCCTTCGCGGCCGTTTCGGCCGAGATCAGGATCTCGCCGGCGGCGGCCTGGGATTCGAGCCTTGCGGCCTGGTTGACGACGCCGCCGATCGCGGTGAAATCGCTGCGGAAGCTCGAGAATTCGCCGATCTGCACCTCGCCGGAATGGATGCCGACGCCGACGCCCAAGGTGCGGCCGGACAGGGCGTCGAGCGCCAGCCCGCTCAGCGCCGCGGCGCAGTTGCGCTGGATCTCTTGGGCGGCGCTGATCGCCGCGCCGGCGTGATCCTTGCGGATGATCGGGAAATTGAAGATCGCCATCAGGCCATCGCCCATCTGCTTGTTGACGATGCCGTCATGCGCCCAAATCGCCTGGGCGCAGCGATCCTGGAACAGGCTGACGATTTCGCTCAAGTGCACTGCCTCAATACGCTCGGAAAGATCGGTAAAGCCCCTGATGTCGGCGAACAGAATGGTGGCATCGACAGTGATCTGGCGCTGCTTCTTCACATATTGGAACGAGCGCTCGCAGATCGTGCAGATATCGGGATTCATCTTGCTGCGGGTAATGCCGAAGGCGCGGAAGGGAAGCGCAAGCGGGCCGCCGATCGGGATCGGCATATGCATCTGATCCCAGCAGCCGCGGCAGATCCTGGCGCTGCCGTGCCTTGCCTGCTCCGTGAAGGTGGATTCTGTTGTCATGTCGTATGATCCAATGGCCGTGGTGAAGCTTCCGTCAACATGTGGGTTTTGGCAACTGTTGTGTTGGTTGAGCAGGTTTCGTCGGCCGCGGGCGGAACAGTTGCTTTGGCCAACGGACCAACTGCGTCGGCTTACGGGCCAACTGAGTTGGCTTACGGACCAACTGCGTTGGCCTGCGGACCAACTGCGCTGGCCGCGGGATAACAGACACACTTGTTACTCCCACTGTTCGGTGCCCGATGCGAAACTATGTCCGACCAATCGCGATGCACCGGCCTTCGGACAAGGAGGCGCGGGAACTCGCCCCATAGAGGAGATTGAAGCGATGACTGCAACAGAGAATGGAAAGGGCGGACAGGCCATGCAGCGGCCGCCTGTCGTGCCGCAGCAGGCCTGGGAGGCGGCTCACAGGCAGCTTCTGGTGAAGGAAAAGGCGCATACGCGTGCTCGTGACGCTCTTGCCGCCGAGCGGCGGCGCATGCCGTGGATGGCCGTCGCAAAGCAATATGCTTTCGAAGCGCCGCAGGGCAGGATCAGCCTGCTCGACCTGTTCGAAGGCCGGCACCAGCTCATCGTCTACCGCGCCTTTTACGAGCCCGGCGTCTTCGGCTGGCCCGAGCATGCCTGCCGCGGCTGCTCGATGGTTGCCGATCAGGTCGCCCATGTCGCCCATCTCAACGCCCGCGAGACGACGCTGGTCTTCGCCTCGCGCGCGCCGCGGACCGACATAGCGCGGCTGAAGCAACGGATGGGATGGACGATGCCGTGGGTGACGATCACCGACGACTTCGACAAGGATTTCGGCGTCGACGAGTGGCACGGCACCAATGTCTTCTACCGCGACGGCGAGCGCATCTTCCGCACCTATTTCGTCAACAACCGCGGCGACGAGCAGATGGGCGGCACCTGGAATTATCTCGACATCACGCCGCTCGGGCGCCAGGAAGTCTGGGAGGACTCCCCTGCTGGCTATCCGCAGACCCCGACCTACAAATGGTGGAACTGGCACGACAGTTACGTTGCCGACGCCGAGCCCGACAAGAAATGGGTCGAAGTCTCCGATGCCGGCGAGGCGGCGTTCCGGGAGGAAGCAGCAAAGGCGAAATCGTAGGCCGGAGCCTCGAAGGGCGAGGGCGGATGGATGACACCTGTGGACATCGTCCCAGGCCAATCGGAAAACCGCTGTTGCCTTGCCGGGCACCGACCATGCATAGTGGGAGGTGACTTGGAGGGGCCGATGGCCAGATTGCCTGCGCTTGTTCTGATGATGCTTCTCCTGCCCGCCGCGGCGCATGCCGAACGCCGCTGCGGCTGGCTAGACAATCCCTCGATGGCCAAATGGTTGCTCATGGATGCCGGCGGCGGCTGGACCATCATGGACAATGGCAGCGGCTACAAGGCGGCCGAGGGAATGGACAAGATCCCGGACCTGACGACCGGCGAATTTGTCTACACCTATGCCGCGCATGGTTATGCCTGCGCCTGCATGGACGTCGACACGGACGGTGAGGAGGGAATCACCCGTATTTACTCCGTGCGGCAATTGCCGCTCTCGCGGTGTCGGAACGACGCCGCCATCCGCTGGTTCCTCGATAAGGACTAGCGATCGGGCGCAATCCTTCGGCATTGAGCGCCGCATCTCAGAACAGAAATCAGGACGCGTGTCCGTTATCGCACCGGGACCGGCGCGGCCGGAACTTTGTCGTGTGCGCTGGGTTTGAGGTCGGCTCACAGGAGAAGACGATGCCGTCCTTCACGCAACCGCGCCCGGCGCCCGGCAATTTCCAATTCCCCGGCGAACAGCGGCAGGGGGACCCGATGATGGGCACGATCAATGCCGAGCTTGCCGACAAGGGTTTTCTCGTCACCAGCACCGACGAACTCATCACCTGGGCGCGCACGGGCTCGCTGATGTGGATGACCTTCGGTCTGGCCTGCTGCGCCATCGAAATGATGCAGATGTCCATGCCGCGCTACGATGTCGAGCGCTTCGGCGTCGCCCCGCGCGGAAGCCCAAGGCAGTCGGACCTGATGATCGTCGCGGGCACACTGTGCAACAAGATGGCGCCTGCGCTGCGCAAGGTTTATGACCAGATGCCGGAACCGCGCTACGTAATCTCCATGGGCTCCTGCGCCAATGGCGGTGGCTACTACCATTATTCCTATTCCGTCGTGCGCGGCTGCGACCGCGTGGTGCCGGTCGACATCTATGTTCCCGGCTGTCCGCCGACGGCCGAAGCGCTGCTCTATGGCATCCTGCTCCTGCAAAGGAAGATCCGGCGCAATGGCAGCATCGAACGGTAGCGCCGATGACACGAGGAAATCAGTTACCATTTCGACACGCATGCCTTTTACCTCGGAAACTTTCGAGGGCAAGTTGCGTTGTAGCGGTTGCCGTCGGTGTGCCCGGCGGCCCGCTTGCCCATGGGAGGAGGAAGATCCATGAAAGTCCTGATCGTTGAAGACGAGAACATTATTGCCATGGAACTCGAGCGTATCGCGCAGGATGCTGGCCACCAGACTGTCGGGCCGGTTTCGACAATCGAGCAGGCGCTCGCCTATGCTCAGAGAAGCGATGTCGCACTGGTCGATCTCAGCCTTGCCGACGGCTTGAGCGGCGCGCGGCTCGCACGCCGGCTGATCGATCGCCACGGGGTCGACGTGATCTTCGTCACCGGCAGTCCGGAAAGCGTTGGGAATGGCATCGAAGGCGCCCTCGATGTGATCGCCAAGCCCTTTACCGACGAAAGGATCGCCAGCGCGCTTTCCCGGGCGCAGTCCCTGCGCAGAGATTACGAAGGCAAGAACGCTGTCTTCTGACTGCGTAAAGTCGTATTCTTCCGCTGCCATTGTCACCGGGAGGAGATGCCAGGATGAAGCACGCGCTCATTGCCGTTTTCTTCGCCCTCACGGCCTGCGCCAGTACTTCAGGCGAACCGCAGCCGCTACAGGGCAGTCTCACCTATGGCGGTAAGGTCATTCATTCGCCCTATCGCCCGGGAACGGTGGTCAACCACACCTTTCTCGGCGCGTTCGGCTACCGTGTCTTCGAGACCTATGTTGTTCAACCGGACGGGACGCTCAAATTGACGTCGCAAAGCACGGGGCCAGATTTCCTTTGGCGGTGAAAGGGGCGCCTAGCGACGGCTGGGCCTTCCTCTTTATCCCGCTCGGCCCGCAGGCTCATCCAGGTGTTATCGCCGGTGCCTCGATTGCGCCTTTTCCGACGTTCAGGTGATCGATCGCCAGTTGGATGAATGCCTTGACCAGCGGCGACACGTGCTGGTTGCTGGGATAGACGACATGCAGACCGCCGGGCGGGGTCGTGTAGCCGTCGAGGACGCGCCGCAGCCGGCCGTCCGCGATGCAAGGCGCAGCCATTCTTTGCGGCAACTGTGCGATGCCGAAGCCGGCGATCGCGGCAGTCATGACCGCCTGAATTTCGTTGGCGGCGAAACGTCCGGACACCGTGACCGTTTCCTTGATGCCGGCGCTCTCCAGCACCCAGTGCGCACCAGCCGCCGACGGACCCGCGATGACGCAGGCGTGATGGGCGAGGTCCGCCGGACGATCCGGCACGCCGCAGCGGGCGAGATAGTCGGGGCTGGCGCAGAGAATCCTGTAGGTCGAGCCGAGCTTGCGGGCGATCAGCGTCGAATCCTCCAGAATGCCGGTGCGGAAGGCGAGGTCTATGCCGTTCTCGATGAGATTGAGCCTGTCGTCGGTCAGGCGCAATTCCACCTTCGTCTTGGGGTAGATTGCCAGGAAATCGGAGATGGCGGCGGAAAGGAAATGACCGCCGAAGCCGACCGGTGCGGAGATGCGGATCGTGCCGGCGGGCTCCGCCCGCGCCTCGGCCAGGCGCAGATTTGCCTGCTCGAAGGCGCCGAGCGCCGCGCTGCACTCCTCGTAATAAAGGCGCCCCGCATCCGTCAGCCTGAGGCTGCGGGTGGTGCGCTGCAGCAGCCGCACACCCACCTCGCGCTCAAGCGCGGCGATACGGCGGCTGACCGTCGTCTTCGGCATGGCAAGCAGGCGGGCGGCGGCGGTGAAGCTGCCGGCCTCGACGACGCGGGCGAAGATAAGGATGTCGTTGAGATCCAGCATTGTATTCACCAGTGGCACGATGTTTCCCTGATGTAGCCTATTATGGTTCAATTCGACAGGTCTTATCTTCTGGCTCATCGCCAACCACAAGGAGCAGAGAGATGAGCAATGGAAGAAGCGTTCTGGTAGCCGGCGCCACCGGCCAGCAGGGCGGCGCGGTCGCGCGCGCACTGATGGCGCGGGGGCATCGCGTCAAGGCGATCAGCCGCAGGCCGGACAGCGACGCCGCAAATCGGCTGGCCGCGGCCGGAGTGGAGATCGTCGGGGGCGATCTCGATGATGCGGCGTCGGTGACGAAGGCCGCAAGCGGCGTCGACACGATGTTCCTGATGGGCAACAGCTATGAGGCCGGAACGGAAGCGGAAACCCGCCAGGGCATAACCGCCGCCAATGCGGCGAAGGCCGCCGGCATCGGCCACCTGATCTATTCCTCCGTCGCCGATGCCGACAAGACGACCGGCATTCCGCATTTCGACAGCAAATATATGGTCGAGCAACATATTGCCGGTCTCGGCATTCCCTACACGGTCAGTGCACCCGTCGCCTTCATGGAAAACACCGCGGCGCCGTGGGCTATCGACGGGCTGCGCCAGGGTGTCTATGCCGCGGCGCTGCCGCCCGCGCGCGTGCTGCAGCAAATCTGCCTCGCCGATATCGGCGCCTTCGTCGCGGCCTTGGCCGAACGGCGCGAAAAGGTGTTCAGCCAGCGTTTCGACATTGCGGGTGACGAATTGTCGGGCGAGGAGCAGGTGAGGATCCTCTCCGAAACGCTAGGGCGCCCGATCGCCTACCAGGAGTTACCGGTTGCCGCAATGCGGCAGCAGAGCGAGGATGCGGCGCTGATGTTCGAATGGTTCGACCGCACCGGCTACGACGCCGACATCGCCGCCCTGCGCCGGGATTTCCCTGAGGTCGGCTGGCACCGCTACCGCGATTGGGCGCGCGCGTTTGACTGGAGCGTTCTCGAGAGGGCGACCGGGTGAGGCGATCTCGCGGCCATCAAGAATGGCAGATCCTCGGCGCGGGCCGAGGATCACGGATAAACCCCTCCAGTTTCAGAACCACTATCCCCTTGCGGCGGGCGTCGGCCAGTTCATAATGAGCCGTCCTTGGAGGGGAGGCTTCCATGCCGTCGAGTTTCCATGTCGAAAGTGCAGATGGCTATGAGCGGCTTATGGGCCGGTGGAGCCGGACGTTGGCGCCGATGCTGATCGACTTCGCGGGGCTGGCGGATGGGGATCGCGTGCTCGATGTCGGCTGCGGCACCGGCAGCCTGACGTTCACGCTTGCGCAGAGGCCGGGGCTGCGGGAAATCGCTGCTATCGACTATTCGCCTGTGTTTGTCGAGGCGGCGAAGCGGGCCAATAGCGATCCGCGGGTCACCATCCAGCAGGCGGATGCCTGCGCGCTGCCCTTCGAGAATGACCGTTTCGACAGAGCGATGTCGTTGCTCGTCCTGCATTTCGTGCCGGAGGCGGGCAAGGCGGTGGCCGAGATGGCTCGCGTCGTGCGGCCCGGCGGCACGGTCGCCGCCGCGGTCTGGGACCATTACGGCGGCATGTCGGGCATGCGGATGATGTGGGATACGGTCGTCATGCTTGACGAGAACGCGCTGCCGCTACGCCGCAAATATTGCTTCCAGCCAATGATGCGGCCAGGGGAGATGAAGCAGAGCTTCATGGCAGAGGGCCTCGCTGATGTCGAGGAGACGTCGCTTCTGATCCGGATGAATTACCGTTCCTTCGACGATTACTGGCAGCCGATCGCTGCCGGCGAGGGACCGCTTGGGAGATATGTCTCCGGGCTCGAGCCGGAGAAGCGCAAAGCGGTGGATGCCGCCCTCAGGGCAGCCTACGAAGCGGGCGAGCCGGACGGGCCGCGGTCGTTCGCGTCTGTCGCTTGGGCGTGCCGGGGCAAGGTGGTTTAAGCAGGTGCGCCACGGCTCTAGAATCTCATCCTGATGTGCCCCTCAGGGCCTCGAAGGGCGAGGGCCGCAGCAGCACAGTAGCGGATTGCCAGCTATCTCGGCTGGACGATGTGTTTCATTTTTCATCATGGTCTTCGTGCTCAAAAATATCGGCGAGGAATTCCATACAGACGTTCCCGCCTTCTCTGTGCTGCATGAAACCTGAGCCTTTTCAGCAGATTACAAATCGTCCATGTCGTGATATCGCCGCATTTCCTACAGATTGCCGTCGCAATCGGCTGTCAGCCTGTCACCATCAAGTGATCAGGAGGTGATCGGGCATGAGCCTCTCTTTCCCGACGATGGCGGCGATCCGGTTCGGTTATGGTTTCCGGCCGGGCGAGGTGGCGCCGCAAAGCAAGGATGAGCTGATCGGGCAGTTGTCCAAAGGCGCGGCGGCAACGCCGGACTTTCCGCTCGGCGGCCCCGACATGCGTCATCGGGCGATCCTCAGCCTGCAGGACCAGCTGAAGCAGATCAGGGAAGATGCGAAGACGGTCACCGACGATCCCACGCGGCGCGAGATGCGCAAGGCTGTGCAGCGCCAGGCGCAGCAGCAGTTCCAGCACGATGCGAACCTGCGGCTGATGCAGGCGGTGCTGTCGCCCTACGGCTTTTACGAGCGGCTTTCGACCTTCTGGACCGATCATTTCTCCACCAGCGCCAACAAGAGCCTGCCGATGCGCCTTATCGTGCCGCTCTACGAGGCCGAGGCAATCCGGCCGTTCATTTCGGGCAGGTTCGGCGATCTTCTGCGTAGCGCCACCGCTCATCCCGCCATGCTGATCTACCTCGATCAGGCGGATTCGCTCGGGCCGGATTCGGCCGGCGGCGTCAAGCGCAACAAGGGGCTGAACGAAAATCTCGGACGCGAGCTCCTGGAACTCCACACGCTCGGCGCCGGCAGCGGCTATACCCAGGCGGATGTTACTGCCGCGGCCATGGTGCTGACGGGGCTCACTATCGACCGCAAGGAGATGGATATTGCCTTTCGGCCGAACATTTCGGAGCCCGGCGAGCATGAGGTGCTCGGCGTCAGTTATGGCGGGCGGCGGCGCTCGCGCGAGGATTATCTCGACATGCTCGATGACCTCTCGGTCCATCCGAAGACGGCGGCCCATATCAGCCGTAAGCTCGCGGTGCATTTCGTCTCCGACCAACCAGACGAGGGGATGGTCTCCGATATGGTGGCCGCGTGGAAGAAGACGGATGGCGACCTCATCGCCGTCTATACCGCCATGCTCGATCATCCCGCCGCCTGGCAAAACGAGGGCGCCAAAGCACGTCAGCCGTTCGATTTTGTTGTTGCTGGTCTGAGGGCGCTGAATGCAGGGCCGGTCAACGGCGTCGTCGGCAGCTTCCTGGCGGCCAATCAGCAAGGAACGGATGAGGGCGATATGGCGGCCAATACGCCTGGTATGGCGGGAGCGCCAGTGACGACGGATCCCGCCGGAGAGGCGCGGGACAAACGGCTCAAGGCCTTTCGGGCGGCGCGCGCACTGGGGCAGGGGGCGCTGAAGCGCATGGGGCAGCCGACCTGGCAGCCGCCGAGCCCGGCCGGTTTCGAGGAAGGCTTTTCCGCCTGGATCACCGGCAGCCAGCTTGCCGAGCGCCTGGCCTGGGCAAGGCGGGCTGCGGCGCAGTTCGGCCGCGACGAGGATCCGCGCGAGTTCCTGAGATCGACGCTTGCCGATGCCGCGCGCGATGAAACGATCCGCGTGGTGTCGCAGGCGCCGAACAAGATCAGCGGTTTGACGCTGGTGCTGGCATCGCCGGAATTCAACCGCCGATAGGAGGCTCCCAATGAACCGGATTTTGCTTTCCCGCCGCGGCTTTCTGACCTCTGCCTGCTGTCTTGCCGCCGCCCCCGTCTTCACGCCGGTCACCTTTGCGGCGATGCCGGGCGATAATCGTTTTGTCACCATCGTCCTGCGCGGCGCGATGGACGGGCTCGACCTGGTGCAGCCTTACGGCGACGCCGGTTTTGCCGCGCTCAGGCCAACCTTGGCGCTGACGCCGGACAGCGGACTTCTCGATCTCGATGGGCATTTCGGCCTCAATCCCGCCGCCGCCGACCTGATGCCGCTCTGGAAGAGCCGAGAACTCGCCTTCATCCATGCGGTGTCGACGCCCTATCGCGACCAGCGCAGCCATTTCGACGGGCAGGACATGCTTGAGTCCGGCGGCGAACATGTCGCCGAGGAAAAAACCGGCTGGCTGAACCGGGTGCTCGCGGTCATTCCCCGCTCGGATGCGCGCAAGGCGATCGACGTCAATACGTCGACGGAGCTGATCCTCTCCGGGCCGAACAATGTCGACGTCTGGGCATCGGATTCCAACCTGGCGCCGGCGCGTGACGAGATGCAGTTCCTTGCGCGGCTCTATGCCGGCGATCCGCCCTTCGCGGCTGCACTTGCCGAGGCGACGCGGGCCGACAGCGCCGCGATGATGGTCGAGCCGGACGGTGAGCGCGGCGAGAAGATCGGCGACGTCGCGGCGCTCGCGGCCAACATGCTGAAGGGCGATTACCGCATCGCCAGCTTCTCAATCACCGGATGGGACACCCATATCGGCCAGGCCAGCCAGTTCAAGCGGCCGGCAGGGGATCTCGCCCAGGCGATCAACACGCTGAAGGCGGCGCTGGGCTCGGAGATCTGGGCAAAGACGGTGGTGCTCGCCATGACGGAATTCGGCCGCACCGTCCGCCAGAACGGCTCCGCCGGCACCGACCACGGCACCGGCGGCTGCGCTGTCCTTGCCGGCGGCGCGATCAACGGCGGGCGCATCCTCGGCCGCTGGCCGGGGATCGGCGATGGTCAGCTGCTCGACAACCGCGACCTGATGCCGACGGCTGACGTGCGCGAGGTGGCGGCGGCGATGCTCTACCGGCAGTTCGATGTCGGCGTGGATGATCTGACAGGGAAGATATTTTCCGGGCTGGCGTTTGATAAGGGGTCGCAGTTTTTGAAGGTGTGAGGGTAGGCGTCCCTCATGCCTGTGCTCGTCACAGGAATCCAGCCACGGCGCGGTCCGCGCCGTGAATGACTTGATATAGATTTTGAAGAAGGTTTCCCGCGCCCAAGGGCGCACTGGATGCCTGTGCCCTCGGGCGCAGCCCCGAGGGCACAGGCATGAGGGAGGAGAGATGTGTCGCGTTGCTGCCCGGCCCTTCGCTTGGGCTCAGGGCGTTCGTCGCTGCAATCGATTCACTGGATCGATTGCTCGGACTTCGCCCGACCGCTCCTCACCCCAACACATCATAAAGTCTGAAGATGAAGCTCACCTGGTAGAGCAGGTTGACGATGACGAAGGCTGTGTGGAAGCGGCGGTTCGCGGTCCAGGCGGCGAGGGCGCAGAGGAGGATGTAGACGAGATTGCGGGCGGGATATTCCCAGCTGAGTGATAGGATGCGCTCCGGACCTTTGATCGCCGTATCGAGGATATCGACGGCATAGATCAGGCCGAGGACGCCGAAGAACCATTTGCGCCGCGACATGAAATATTCCTCGTAGCCGCCATATTCGTCGAGGCTTGCCGGAAAGAGCAGGGCGCAGAGCAGGAAGAACAGGCTGCAGAAGCAGACGAGGAAGAGATAGATGCCGAAGCCGATGGCGGGCAAGGCCTGCAGCCGGTATTCCCACCACCAGATATGGATGATGAAGAGGAACAGGGACAGGGCCCAGCCAAGGTGAACGGGATAAACCTTCGCCTTGGCCGGATGCTGGACGATGCCGGCGATGCCAGTGAGCAGCCTCGCGAGTGAAAGGCTGATGACCATGCCCATCACCACCTTGATGTGAAGGAAGACCTCCGGCGAGCTGACCGTTTCCATGCCTTATCCCCTCGGGTTCAAGCTTGTCACTCCGCGGGGACGGCCTTGGGTTTGCCCTCCTCGTCGAGCGCCACCATGATGAAGGTGCCGGCGGTTACCTTTTCCATCTTGGCGTAGCGCGAGCGATGCGCCCAGGCTTCGACGATCAGCGTGATCGAGGTACGCCCGACACGCTCGACATCGGTATAAACCGACAGCGTATCGCCGATCTTGACCGGCAGCTCAAAGGCCATTTCCTTAACCGCTGCGGTGACGACGCGGCCCTTGGCACGCTCGGCGGCGCGGATGCCGGATGCAAGGTCCATCTGCGCCATGACCCAGCCGCCGAAGATATCGCCGGCCGGATTGGCATCGCCCGGCATGGCGAGCGTGCGCAGCGTCAGTTCGCCTCTGGGCTTGGCGGTGTCGGTCATGGAAAATCCCTCACTGTCTGGATCGATTCTGTCGTGACGTTAGGCGAACTCCGTGTCGGTACCAATGCCTTTCAGTGGGACGGCCGACTGCGGAACTAATATTCGCAGCTCGTAGCGATTTAAATTCCCTTCAAATTCAGGTGGTTGAATTTTGCAACCGTCACCTCACCTTACGTTATGTGAGAATCCACTAATCCAACTTTACCGTCCGGTAATTCAGCTGTTCCAGTATGTGACGAACTACAAATGTAAGAATCGCCGGGAACACTCATGCGCAACGTCAAGATCTCCACCCGTCTTTACTGCCTCGTCGGCTTCACGCTTGCCGTGCTGGCGGCGACGATGGTCTTCTTTCTGAACTTTTCCTATTCCGAGTTGCAAGCGGAGCGGAAGGCGGGGTTGGAGAAGATGGAGGCGACGGCGCTCGGCATCTTCGACAAATATTACAAGATGGAACAGGCGGGCACTATGACCCGCGAGCAGGCCCAGGCGGCTGCCAAGGACGTGATCGGCGCGATGCGCTACGGCGCCGACGGCTATTTCTGGATCAACGACATGCGCCCCGCCATGGTGATGCACCCGATCAAGCCGCAACTGAACGGCACCGATATCTCGCAGATGAAGGACCCGACCGGCAAGTTCCTGTTCGTCGAGTTCGTCAACAAGGTGAAGAAGGATGGCAAGGGTTTCGTCGATTATTACTGGCCGAAGCCCGGCGCCGATGAGCCGGTGCTGAAATATTCCTACGTCGCCGGTTTTGAGCCTTGGGGCTGGATCGTCGGCACTGGCGTCTACGCCGATGACCTGGCGGCGCTCTATCGCCAGAATGCGTTCTGGGCGGCAGCGCTCTGCCTGCTCGGCGCAGCACTTACGATCGCGATCGCCTACGCCATCGTGCGCAGCGTGACGGCGCCGATCGCCCGGCTGAAGACGGCGATGAATGCGATCGCCGCCGAGGAAGCATCGGTGGAGATTGCCGGCAGTGCGTGCCGCGACGAGGTCGGCCAGATGGCCAAGGCGCTGCTGGTGCTGCGCGACTCCGTCGACGAACGCAGCGCGCTGCGCGGCCGTGAAGACGAAAGGCAGCGGCAGATCGAAGACGAACGCCGCGGCAACGAAGCGAGCCTGCGCTCGGCTTCCGAGCGGCAAAACCGCGCCATGCAGGCGCTCGGCGTCGGCCTGGAGAGGCTTGCAAGCGGCGACCTCACCGTTGCAATCGGCGATATCGGTGAGGACTACGCCAAGCTCAGGAATGATTTCAACGCCGCCGTCGATGCGCTGAACGGCGTCATCCACGCGATTGCTGAATCGAGCCGGGTGGTCAACGACAGCGCATCCGACATCAGCGAGGCCACCGGCAACCTGTCGAAGCGTACGGAACAGCAGGCAGCGGCACTCGAAGAGACGGCGGCGGCACTCGATGAGATCACAGCCACGGTCAAGACCGCATCCGAGCGGGCGAACGAGGCGCGCGAGATGGTGGCCGAAACCAAAGCGAGCGCCGGCCGCTCCGGCGACATCGTCCGCAACGCCGTGACGGCGATGGGCCGGATCGAGGAATCGTCGAGCCGCATCAACCAGATTATCTCTGTTATCGACGAGATTGCCTTCCAGACGAATCTGCTGGCGCTGAACGCCGGCGTCGAGGCTGCGCGGGCCGGCGAGGCTGGCCGCGGCTTTGCCGTCGTTGCCCAGGAAGTGCGCGAACTCGCGCAACGCTCGGCCAACGCCGCCAAGGAGATCAAGGAGTTGATCAGCCGGTCGGCTGCGGAAGTCGAGGGCGGGGTTGCGCTGGTGCGCTCGACGGGTGACGCGCTGCTGGAGATCGAAGCGCTGGTCAACCAGGTGAACGACCATGTCGCCTCGATCGCGACGGCGGCGCGCGAGCAGTCGACGGGCCTCAACGAGATCAACAGCTCCGTCAATCACATGGATCAGATGACGCAGCAGAACGCGGCGATGGTCGAGGAGACAACGGCGGCCAGCCGCACGCTTGCCGACGAAAGCACGCAGCTGAAGACGCTGCTTTCGAATTTCCGCCTGCGCGAGGCGGGGCGGCCGGCCGAGAGCCGATACACACGGGCAGCGTGAAAAACAGCAAAGATCAAAGGCCGGGCGACCGGCCTTTTTCATATCTGTCGCGTCCAGATTGTGCCGGTAAGTTTTCATTCACCGTTTTTAATTAAAATTGGACCGAGTTTTTTCGGTCACTCTGCGGCCGGCCCATGGAAGCGATAAGAGTATGGCGTTTGTTTCCTTTCCTCGGCGAGCCTTCCTGCCCGTGCTGCTGTCGGCGGCGCTGACGACCTGTTCGATCAGCGATGGGCTGGTGCCGCCGGCCAATGTCGACAACGGCACCAGGGTCAGTTCGATTTCACCGTCGCGGGGTGCCGCACGCATGACGCCTGCCGTACAAATGACGCGTGCGGAGCGCCTTGCGCCCGCGGAAAGTCAGGCCTCCTATCCCGTTTCGAACGCGCCGGTCGATACCAGCCAGAGTTCGGTCGATTATCTCGACACGCCGAATCTCGCCGGCGCCGGTCACACGGCAGAGGCGCCGCAGACACTGGCCGCGCCGGCAGGCCGCGGCCGCAAGCTGCCGATGATCGACAGCGATGAAGCGCTGGCGGCCGGCCAGCCGAACGGCAACTGGGGCGGGACGCAGAACCTCGCTGTCCCGTCGGGTGGCGTCAATATGGATGAAGAGCTTGGGGCCGAACCGGTCGTGGGGCTGGCGCAGGAACAACAGCAGCAGATCGCCGAGGGCAATGCCAGCGAACCGGTGGTCGACGGCATCGGCACCGACAATCCGGCTCAGATCAACCAGCCGATGCGCCAGCCGGCGCCGCGGTCAATGCCGCAGCCGGCAGCACAGGCCGAGATGAGCCGGACTCCCGCCTGGAACGACGGCAGCCCGGTCTTGGAGCCAACCCGCGTTCCCGAAGAGGACGAGAGCGAAGAAGTGGCGATGCTGCGGCCGAACAACCCGATGATGAGCGAGCCCGTTGCGCCTGTCGACCCGAGCGTCATGCCGGCCTCCGAGCTTGCCTGCCGGCGGGAGTTGAAGCGCATGGGCGTGCTCTTCGACGAGAAGCCGCCGATCTCGCAAGGGCCGGCCTGCCAGGTGCCCTATCCGGTATCGCTGAAGGGGCTTTCCGGCAATATCGGCGTCAAGCCGGCCGTGACGCTGAACTGCCAGGTGACGCTCGCCTTCGCCAAATGGGTGAAGAACGAGCTGGCGCCGTCGGCCCGCTTTCGCTACTGGAGCGGCATCAAGACGATCCAGCCGCTCGGCGGCTACTCCTGCCGGCGCATGAACAACAGCCGGCAGCGGTATAATCCGATGTCGGAACATGCCCGCGGCAACGCCATCGACGTCGGCAAGTTCGTGCTGAAGAACGGCCACGCGATCGACGTGCGCAAGAAGGGTCTGTTCTCCTATCGCGAGGGCCGGCTCCTGAAAGCGGTGCGCACCGACAGCTGCCGCTATTTCAATACCGTGCTCGGGCCGGGCAGCAACCCGGAACACTGGAACCACTTCCACTTCGATCTGCGTTCCCGCAAGAGCGGCAAGGTCTATTGCGATTAGGCGAAGGCGCGGCCGCCGCCGCGGCAATTGGGCCCTGGTTCAAGAAAAGAGTTCATCCCAGCCGCCGGACGCGCTATGGACCGGCGAGGCGGATTGCTATTGGAAAGTCTGATCCATGAGCTATGAATTCCATGTCGGCCAGAAGGTCGTCTGCATCAACGATACCTTCAAGCATGTCAGCATCGACCAGCTCATTCGCAAAGGCGAGATCTACACGATCCGCTGGGTCGGCGAATATACCCACTATGTCGACGGCACCTTCATCGGCGTCAAGCTCGCTGAAATTCACCGCGGCAATGATGACGGCCCGGAAGGTTATGGCGCTGCCGACATGCCCTACCGCGCGACGCGGTTCCGGCCGCTGGTGAACGACAAGATCGCCTCGCTGCGCAAGCTGCTCGCCCCGACACCGGATGCGCCGGCGGAGCCGAAGGAAAAAGTTCGGAAGAAAGAGAAGGTCTGAGCGCCGGACTTACGACAACGGCACCAATGCTGCGGCGACATGATTGTACCCTCTGGTCGCCTGTGCGACAGTCGGCAGCGTGACACGCCGAGGAGGGGCCGGTGCGGACGATTTCGACGATCCTGGGGCTTTGTACCGCCATCGCCATGAGTGTTGCAGCAGCAGGAGTGGCGGCTGCCGATCCGCTCGTTTTCAGCTATCATGGATGGCGGGTCGATCTCACCAATGCCAGAGGTGCGGAGCCCGACAAGGAGATGGTCGCGGCCGTCAAAAGGCAGCTCGACATCGTCGAGCATGTCAATCTGAAGCCCGATGTCCTCGCCTTAATGCGGACGATTCCGATCTGGGCCAATCCCGCCGCCGCCGGTTTCGGTCCCGGGCATTACAGCAGCAAGACCGGCATCGACCTGCGTGTCAGGAGCCTCGATCCCGACAAACCGATCATCCTGCACGAACTTCTGCACGCCTATAACGACCGGATGCTGCCCGGCGGATTCGGCAATGGCGATGTCGGGCAATTCTTCAACAACGGCCGCGGGCTTTGGCCCGGCGATTCCTACATGATGAGCAACGATCGGGAATTCTTCGCTGTCACGGCGAGCGTGTACCTGTTCGGCGATATCGAACGGCCGCCCTATTCGCGCAGCCAGTTGCGACAGAAGCAGCCGCGATATTATCAGTGGCTCGCCACCCTCTTCGACGACGGCCGGCCGCGGTCTTGAGACCCTAACGCCAATCAGGCCGTTTTCCAGCTCAGCAACAACGCGCTCTTCCACGAGGCAGCCTTCCACCTGCGGTCAAAATAAATAAATCGTATCCGATTAAATCGGAATGGTGTTGACATCGATTTCCAATAGGAATATTAAGGCGCATCCGAATAAAGCGGATGCGATATAAATCCATCGAAAGGACACCATCATGACCGAGAAGCTTCTTTTCACTGGCAAGACCCACATCGCCGGCGGCCGCGAGGGCTATGCACGCAGCAGCGACGGCACGCTCGACATCAAGCTGCCGCAGCCGCATCCGGCGGCCGAGAACCTGTTCGGCGCCGCCTGGTCGGCCTGCTATATCGGCGCCATCGAGCTTGCCGCCTCGCAGCGCAAGATCGCGCTGCCCGCCGGTCCCGAGGTCGACGCCGAGATCACTCTCAATACCGACAACGGCTCCTTCTTCCTGCGTGCGCGCCTCAATGTCAGCCTGTCCGGTATCGAACGCGACGTCGCCGAGGAACTGATTGAGGCAGCCCATGGCATCTGCCCTTATTCCAAGGCGACGCACGGCAATATCGACGTCGAAACCCGGCTTGTCTGACCGGAAGGGCCGGCGCATTTCGCCGTCATCTTCGAAGCGGGGGTCTGCCGATTTGCGGCAGACCCGAACCAGCCTCTATCAACCGATCCGGAGAATATGCCATGATCGACAGCCATGCAGAGCCACACCGGGCCTATGACGAGTTTTCGCTCGTGGTCGATCCCGATGTCTACGAGCCGCTGCCCGATGATTGGCTGATCGGCATCACCGACGTCGTCAGTTCGACGGCGGCGATCGGGGCAGGGCGCTATGAAGACGTCAATTATGCCGGCGCCTCGATCATCGCGGCACTCGGCAATGCCTGGGGCTCGTTCGATTTCCCCTTCGTGTTTCGCGGGGACGGAGCGGCCTTCGCGTTGCCGCCGCACGGGATCATGGCCGCGACATCGGCCTTGCGGCAGGTGGCGAGTTTCGCCACGACTGATCTTCACCTCGACCTTCGTGTCGGACTGCTGAGCGTGCGCGAGATCCGCGCCGCCGGTCGCGACGTGAAGATCGCGCGCTATGCCGCCTCCGAGACTGCGACTTATGCGATGTTTGCAGGCGGCGGCCTCAAATGGGCGGAGCAGCAGATCAAGAATGGCCGCTATCTGGTCAAGCCGGGGCGCTACGCAACGAGGCCGGACCTCACAGGCCTCAGCTGCGATTGGGCGCCGTTCCCGAGCCGGCAGGGAGAGATTCTGTCGCTGTTGGTCGAGCCTCGCGACCACACCAGCCCAGAGATTTTTGCGGCGCTGGCGAAGCGCGTGCTTGCTGTTTTCGATACTGCATCGCGCCGGTCTTATCCGATTTCGGCAGAGAGCGCGGTGCCGAGGGATGGCGCAAAGCAGGTCAGTGCGACAGCCTGGTCCGAAGTCGCCTCCAATTCGGATTTCCGCAAATTCGACGACGGTCTGCGTCTGACGCTGGATTGCGCGCCGGAAGAGATCGACAGCGTCGAAGCCATTCTCGTCGCGGCAAGGGCACGCGGCGAGATCGATTTCGGCCTGCACCGCCAATCGCATGCGCTGATGACCTGCCTGGTGCCGTCGGGCCGGCCGGATTCGCACCTGCATTTCCTCGACGGAATGGGCGGCGGCTATGCGAAAGCGGCCGAGATGATGGAGCAGGGCGCGCTTGCAGCAATGTCGTCGCGCCAGCCTGAAAAGCAGTCAGGGCAGCAGAGGCATAGCCTGAGGGGTGAATTGACCCCCGGAATGCCCGGGCGCATAGTCCCGGGCAGACGCGAATGACCTGCTGTTACAAACGAGGCCGGCCAGTCGATCCTCGTATCCCGTCCACGCAGATCGAACGATAGGAGAGCGTCATGTCCCCCACATTTTCATTATCGCCGACGCGGCGCGAGCTGCTTGCGGCCACGGCCGCCGCCGGAGCCATCAGCCTTATCGCCGGCGTGCCCGGCGCGTGGGCGAACGGCGAGGAGATCCGCCCGTTCAGCGTCAGCTTCCCTCAGGATCAGCTCGACGATCTCAGACGGCGCGTTGCGGCGACCCGCTGGCCCGACAAGGAAACGGTTGCAGGCGACGGGCAGGGCGTACAGCTTTCGACGATCCAGAAGCTCGCGAACCATTGGGCGACGGATTACGACTGGCGCAAGATGGAAGCGCGGCTCAATGCCTTCCCGCAATTCATCACCGAGATCGACGGGCTTGACATTCATTTCATTCACGTCCGCTCCAAACATAAAAAAGCCTTGCCGATCATCGTGACGCATGGATGGCCTGGATCGATCATCGAGCAGTTGAAGATCATCGAACCGCTCACCGATCCGACAGCGCACGGCGGCAGCGAAGAAGACGCCTTTGATGTGGTGATCCCGTCTTTGCCGGGCTACGGCTTTTCCGCGAAGCCGACGGGATCGGGAAGCTGGAATCCGCCCCGCATCGCGCATGCCTGGACGACGCTGATGCAGCGCCTCGGCTACACGAAGTTCGCGGCGCAGGGCGGCGACTGGGGCAATGCGGTCACCGAACTGATGGCGGTGCAGCAACCGCCGGGATTGCTCGGCATCCACACCAATATGGCCGCTACGGTTCCCGCCGACATCGCCAAGGCTCTCGCTGCCGGCGGCCCGCCGCCCGCTGATCTCGCGCCGGACGAAAGACGCGCCTGGGATCAGCTCGACGATTTCTACAAGAATGGGCTCGGCTATGCCATCGAGATGAACAACCGGCCGCAGACGCTCTACGCGATCGTCGACTCGCCGGTTGGTCTCGCCGCGTGGATGCTCGATCACGACATCCGCAGCTACCGGATGATCGCGCGGGTATTCGACGGAGAGAGCGAGGGGCTGACGAAGGACGATATTCTCGACAATGTCACGCTCTACTGGCTGACGAACACGGCAATCTCGTCGGCACGCCTCTATTGGGAAAACGCGCATCATCCGACCGGAGGTTTCTTCGACCCCAGGGGCATCAAGATCCCGGTCGCCGTCAGTGCTTTTCCCGACGAGATCTACCAGGCGCCGCAGAGCTGGGCGGAGAAGGCCTATCCGAAGCTCATCCACTACAATAGGCTGGCGAAGGGCGGTCACTTCGCCGCATGGGAGCAGCCGATGGCCTTCACTGCCGAACTCAGGACGGCATTCCGGCCGCTGCGGCAGTAGATCACGAAGCGCGCCGCGCTTTCAGTCTTTGCCGCTTCCTCGTATCGCGAGGCTTGCGAGGATGTCACCGAGCTGGGATGGCGCCAGCTCGGTTTCCTGTTCGATCTCGGCGGCAGTGAACCATCTGAGTTCGGTATGTTCGTCGCCGACCAGTTGCGGCAATCCCTGCCATTGATCGACGTGATAGACGTGAAAGGTGGCCGCTGACTCAGGCGGAGCTTGCGATACGAACTTTGCCGCAAGCCGCCACCGCTCCGGCGTGATGCTTATTTCCTCCATCAATTCCCGGCGCATCGCCGTCTCGGCGTCTTCGCCATTCTCGATATGGCCGCCGGGGAGGCTCCAGCGACCCGGATAGATCCTGCGCTCCGAATTTCGCCTTGCGAGAAGCAGCATCCCGTTGCGGCTCAAGGCACCCATCGCGATCTCGGGCATGTGGTCTCCTCGCTGCGGAAGAAAATGCGTCGCCGCAAACATGTCACCAGCTTGTGACTGCTGTCGCCATCATGGCTTTTCCGGTTCGGCCTGCGCTCGCAACAGGTTGTCGCGCAACCTCGTCACCGATTGCCGTACGACGGGGAAATCATCGCCGAGGCCACTGGCGGCAATCAGCGTGCCGCCGGGGTCGACCTCAACGAGGAGATCGCGCCCAGCCGGCGTCAGGCTTACGCGGACCTGCCGTTCATCGGCGGGATCGCGATGGCGCGTGAGATAGCCTGCCGATTCCAGCTTCTTGAGGATCGGCGTCAGCGTATTGGATTCGAGGAAGAGCTTTTCCCCCAGCATGCTGACCGTCTGGCCGTCCTCCTCGGAAAGGGCGACCAGGGCGATATATTGCGTGTAGGTCAGGCCAAGCTCGTCCAGGATCGGCTTATAGGCGCGGCCGAACGCGAGATTGGCGGAATAGACGGCGAAGCACAGGAAGTTCGAAAGCTTCTTGCTGCTCTCGCCGGGTTGCGGGGAGGCGGGCATGTCGGGTGCTTTTGTGTTTTTGGATGCGGGCATGGCTCTATCCGTCCAGCTTGTTGAATGCCGATATCTATATATCGCATCCGATTAAATCGCAAGCTTCCCGTGCCGGATTCTGCGTGAAACAGTGCAACCGACGCTGCGCCAGACAGCCTCGCAAGAGCGCTGGCGGTTGGTATCTGCAACTTTCGACTGCGGCAGAAAAGATGACACTTTTAAAGCTAATTTCCGACACCTTTCCGATCAAAGCTTCGCGCTATTGCGAGCTTCGGGAGGGACTATGTCGGGCATTCTTATCGCCACCTTGCTGGCCACGGTTTCAGCAAAGATTCCCGTGGACTTTTCAAGCGGTGACCTGCTTTATTCTGATTGCAGCGGCTCCCGGCAGTTCGTCGTCGGATATGTTGCCGGTTGGTTGGACAAGTGGAACCGGGACGATTATCTCGCCCGCCGTATTTTCACCGAAGTCGTTCCTGTCCCGAAAGCAATGGTGAACTCGGCTTATTTTTTCAATTCCGTCGGAGCAAACTTCTGTGTGCCGGTTGGAACCACCGCGGAATCGATCGGCAATACGCTGTGCACATTCCTCGAACAGAATCCCGGCATACGCGACGCCAGTGGTGACGAACTGATGACGACCTTGATCGCCTACAAATACCGCTGCCCCGCGCCGTAGGAGCCGCGGACTCGCACCGCCTCGACGGGAATTTCGACCTCGCTCACAAAGTCCGGATCGCCCCGGCCGACAAGCATTCCGAGCACCTGCGGATGGGCATGCGGCGTTTCCGTCGTCGGCTGCACATCCGGATGTGCGTCGATCCACAAGACGCCGAGCGCTTTCATAGCGCTTGTTGAGATAGGCGATCGGCGCGAGATCGACGAGGCAATCGCCGCCGATGGTGAGAACCTTGGCGGGCTGGTGCTTCTCGATGGCCGGCGGGCCGAGCGCGCCTGTTCGAGAACCGCTGTCTTCGCGAGAATACCGTCTTCAATCGTGAGGTCACGGCCATCCGGCGGAGGGATCGGAACACTTTCCTCAAGAGCCTCGGCGGGCGGAAGAAGCCAGGAGAGATGCCAATGGCCGCTTCGGAGTAGGAGCGGCAAGGCTTGCGCGGCCGGGGCTTTCACGCGACAAAGCCCGGATGAGCATTCCCAAGACACATCCCTTCGCCTTCGACCCGACCTACGGCATGCGGCTCGAAGAGCTTCTGGCGATCGAACCGCCGGAAGAGCCTTCGGGCTTCGATGCGTTCTGGGAGGCGCGGTATCTGAAGGCGCTCGATGTCGATCCGCAGCCGGTGCTTTCCCGCAGCAAGCTCAGCCATCCCGACTGGCACGTGCTCGATCTCGTCTATCTCTCGACCGATGCGTTCAAGATCGGCGGCTGGCTGCTGTTGCCGCGCGAGGGACAAGTGAAGCGAGGTCTCGTCGTCGGGCATGGGTATGGCGGGCGGGATCAGCCTGACTTCAATCTGCCGGTCGAGGAAACGGCGGTGATCTTCCCCTGCTGCCGCGGACTGTCGCTGAGCCGGCGTCCGCCGATTTCAGAGAACCCGTCCTGGCATGTGCTGCACGATATCGACAAGCGGGACACCTATATCATCGGCGGCTGCGTAGAGGATATTTGGCTTGCCGTCTCGACGCTTGTTACGCTCTATCCCTGGCTCTCCGGCCATATCGGCTATAGCGGCATCAGCTTCGGCGCCGGCGTCGGGGCGATGGCGATCGCCTACGACGAGCGCATCGATCGCGGGCATCTGGCGCTTCCGAGCTTCGGCCACCAGCCGCTGCGACTGAAGCTGCCGAGTGTCGGCAGCGCGCAGTCGGTGCAGGAATATCAGGCCGACCACGGCAACGTGCTGGAGACGCTGCGCTTCTACGATGCAGCGACCGCGGCGCAACGGATCGACGTGCCGATGCTGACGGCGGTGGCGCTTTTCGATCCTGCCGTTGCGCCGCCCTGCCAGTTCGCTGTCGCAAATGCGATATGGAAATATAATGAAACCTTCATCCTGGACGCCGGTCATTTCGATTACCCTGGAGGCGCTGAACAAGAGGCGGCGCTTCGCGACAAGATCGGACAGTTCTTCAGGGTGACATGAACCGCGAATATCTCAGCTGGTACAGTCCGCGCCTGCATCGGGAGATGGAGATCTTGGTGTTCGGACATGCCGGCGCCAAGGTGTTGGTGTTTCCGACGCGGGAAGGGCGCTTCTTCGAATATGAGCAGCTCGGCCTGGTTGCGAGCCTCGCCGACAAGCTTTCGGCCGGTCATTTGCAGCTCTATTGCATCGAGGGACTGGCCGCCGACAGCCTCTATGGTTTCCACCATCATCCGGCCGAGCGCATTCGTCGGCATGCGGCGCTGGAAGATTACATCCTCCACGAGGTGCTGCCGCTGATGGCGGCGAAAAATCCGCACGATTGCACCATCGTGCATGGATGCAGCCTCGGCGCCTTCCAGGCGGCGAGCCTCGTCTTCCGTCACCCGCATCTCTTCCGCAAGCTCGTCGCGTTTTCCGGCCGCTACGACCTGACGATGAAGGTGGAATCCTTCGGCGACCTGTTCGATGGCTATTACGACGACAGCGTCTACTTCCACACGCCGACGCATTTCCTGCCCGGCCTCGGCTCCGACTGGCGGCTCGACAGGCTGCGCGAAATCGACATCGTGCTGACCATCGGCGATGCCGATCCCTTCCTCGACAACAACCGCTATCTCAGCCGGCTGCTCGGCGAAAAGAACATTCGCCACCAGCTGCATGTCTGGGACGGCCGCGCCCACCGCGCCGGCGCCTGGCGGAAGATGGCGCCGCTCTACATTTGATATGGGAAGGCGGTCACGGCCAGCGCAAAGCAGCTGTCGCTACCGGCGCGTCCCAAAGCGCGATCTCCTCGTCGGTCAGTAAGGCGAGGGTGACGGACAGTCCCTGCATGTCGAGCGAGGTGACGTAGGTTCCGACAAGCGAGCGCTCGATCGAGATGGCTTTCTCCTCGATGAAACGGCGGGCGCCGGCGTAGGCGAGGTAGAGTTCGGCGGGCGGCGTGCCGCCGAGGCCGTTGACGAAGAGCAGCGCCCGGGCGCCCGGCGTTACTACGATGTCGGCGATAATGGTTTCGCAGAGATCGCCGATGATGGTATTGGCAGCAGCGAATGGTTGCCTGGCATGACCGGGCTCGCCGTGAATACCGACGCCCATTTCCATCTCGTCGGGTCCGAGCGAAAACGTCGTGCGCTCGGTCTGCGGCACCGTCACGCCGTTCAGCGCGACGCCCATCGACCGGATGCGGCTGTTCAGCCCCTCGCCAAGCTGCTTCAGTTCGGCGAGCGGCATGCCGCGTTCGGCCGCGGCACCCAGGATCTTTTCGACGATCAGCGTTCCCGCGACGCCGCGCCGGCCGCGGCCATCGCCCGTTCTCGATGTCTCGATATCGTCGCTGACGACGATCATGTCGAGGCCGTGGCGGTCACCGGCCATCTCGATGGCCATTTCGAAATTCATCAGGTCGCCGTCGTAATTCTTGACCACGAGCAGGCAGCCGGCGCCGGTATCGGCCTCTTCGATGGCGGCAATGATCTGGGCGGGCGTCGGCGAGGTGAAGATATGGCCGACGCAGGCGGCATCGAGCATGCCCTGGCCGACGAAGCCGATATGCATCGGCTCGTGGCCGGCGCCGCCGCCTGATATCAGCGCCACCTTGCCTGCTGTGAGATGGCGGCGGCGGATGCATTTGCGCTCGGCCCCGAACACCACGAAGGCCTCATGGGCGCGCACGAAGCCTTCGACGCTTTCGGCGACCATGGTTTCCGCGGTGTTCATGAACTTCTTCATCAAGCCCCTCCCAAGGCCAAAAACATTACGCTACGTCAGTCCGCTCACCATTCACTGCTCGCTCGCCCCTGAGATCGCGACGATCTTCTGCACCAGATCGGAGATCGCCTCTTCCAGCAGGCGGTTTTTCCTGTCGTCGCCGAAGTCGGGCACCATCAGCGACAAGTGCCGCAATTTCTCGGAATGGCCGAGATCCGGGAGCTTGCCGGGATGGGCGGCCTGATAGGCTTCGAGAAAGCGTTCTTCTTCGGCCGCGCTGAAGTGGCAGACGCGCACGATTGTCGCGAGATGGCGTGCCGGCAGCGGTGTCGCATAAGTCGGGCTGGTGATCTGCGTGACGAAGCTGCGGTGCTTGCCGAGCGCCGTGGCCAGGCGCTGGCGCGTGCCGGACGGCCTATTGTCGATGATCTGCGCCAGAATGGACTTGTAGGCGATTATGGCGTCTTCGGTGTCTTCGCGCGCCATCCTACTCTCCGGCTGCCCTTGTGCCATCGGCGTTGAGGCCTGTTATCGCCGATCTTATCGCGGGACGGCGGGCCGGCGCCACGGAAAAATTCCGGAGGCCGGCGGCAAGCAGCCCCGGGAGATAGCGGGGATCGCCGGCCATGTCGCCGCAGATGCTGACGGGCTTGCCGCCGGCAAGTTTTACCGCCAGCTCGATCAGCCGGAGTACGGCGGGTGCTGCCTTGCCGGCATCGGCTTCGTTGCCGTCGCGGGCGGAGGCTGCGAGATACTGCGTGAGGTCGTTGGTGCCGAAGGAGAAGAATGCCGCCGATCCGAAAGTGTCGAGCATCAATGCGGCAGATGGCACCTCCACCATCATGCCGATCGGCGGCATCCGGTGCGGCAGGGCGCGGCGGTCGAGCTTTTCGGCTTCCTCGCGGAACAGTTCGCGCATCCTGTCGATCTCATCGGGAAAGGTCACCATCGGCAACATCACCGAAAGCTTGCCGAAGACGGCGGCGCGCAGCAGGGCGCGGGCCTGGACGCGGGCGATTTCCGGCCGGGCAAGCAGCAGCCGGATGCCGGGCAGGCCCGGCTCGAGAGCCGGCAGGTCTTCGAGGCCGGCAAGCGGCTTGTCTACGCCTATATCCAGCATTCTTATGATCACCGGCTTTTCGCCCGCCTGCTCCAGCACGCGGCGATAGATCGCCAGCTGGCGTTCCTCATTGGCGGCATCGGCGATCGAGGTGACTGAAAATTCCGAGCGCATCAGGCCAACGCCCGCCGTTGCCGGATCGAGCGCATCGATCTCGGCGGGGTCGTTGATATTAATGGAGACAAGGATCGGTACGCCGTCCGCCGTGCGCAGTTCGCGGCTTTCGGTCTTGGTGTCGACGGCTGGCGCGAGCGGCGGGATCAGCATGCCGCCCGCCTTGAGGATGACGGCGCCGGTGTTGCCATCGACGCCAACAGGATCGCCCCCTGCTGCCGAGAAACGGCCTGTGCCGACCACCATCGGCACAGATTTCGCCCGGGCGAGCAAAGCGACATGGCCGGCGGTGCTGCCCGCAAACAAGGCGATACCGCCGCCCTTCGACCAGTCATGAGCGAGGAAGCGGCTCGGCTCCATGTCCTTGCCAACGAAGACCGAGCCGGGCGGGAAATCGGCGACCGGGGTGCCGGCGAGCGCCCCGAGCACACGGTTCTTGATGTCGAGAATGTCGATGGCGCGCGCCCGCATCTGTTCCTCGTCGGCCGCTTCGAGTTCGTCGATATAGGCGTCGAGCGTGGCGACCCAGGCGAAGACGACATTCTCGTCGGCGTGCATGCGGGCACTCGTTGCTTCCGCGATGCTGGGATCGCGGAGCACCTCGATCTGGAAATCGATGATATCGCGGCTTTCGGCATCGGCGCCCTCGGCGAGGCGCTCGAGTTCGCCGATCGAGATATCGATCGCCTTCTCAAGCGCGCCGTAGCCGCCGGCGGTTCCGGGCGCGGAAGCAGCTTTCGGCTCTTCGGCGAGGAAGGCCGGGCCGGACGCGATGCCGGGGGATGCGCTCTTTGCTTTCAGCCTAAGCGGTTCTGCCATGTTTCTTTTCCTCATCGAAATTGCGCTCGATGAGTTCCTTGAGCGCACGGATCGCCTCTTCGGCAAGAATGCCGTCTGCCCGTATTCTGAGGATAGACCCTTTGCGGATTCTGGCACCCATGATCTTGATGATGCTCTTGCCGTTCAGCCAGACGTCGCTGCCGTTGACGGCGACCTCGATCGAACAGGGGAAGGACTTGGCAAGCCGCGTGAAGGTGACGGAGGGGCGGGCATGCAGCCCGACGCCGTGCTTGACTTCCACCTCCGTCTGGCAATTCACGTGCAAAGGATCAGGCTCCTGTTTCTCAATACGCAGTCTGCTCGTCATCAGGGGGACAGTTCCTCGGCTGTGGCGACGACCTTGGCGAGCGACGCGCCCCCTGAGGCTTCGGCGGCGGCGATGACTGCGCCTTCGACGAGCGGGGCGTTGCAGATGGAGACGAGGGCCGACCGAGGAAGGCCCAGCATTTCGATCGCCATCTCGCTGTTGGTCTCGGCACCGCCGAGATCGACGAAGACGGCGACGCCGGCATCGGACCAGGCGGCCTCGATCGCCTTCAGGATACCGCCGGCATCGGTGCCGAGTTCGCCATGGACGTTACCACCAGACCAGGCAAGCGGCACGCAGTCGCCGACCATTTGCCGCACCATGTCGGCGATGCCCCTTGCCACCAGCGGTGAGTGGGAGACGATCACGATACCCACGTTTGCGGTCTTTCCATTCATGCCGGTCCTTTCATTCATTGGGGGCGGCGCTCCCCGAGATAGCGGCAAATCGCCGTGGTCAAGAGCGCGCAGCTCGACGCGCCGGGATCGACATGGCCGATCGAGCGGTCGCCGAGATAGGCGGCGCGTCCGCGCATCGCCTTCATCGCGGCGGTCCTGTCGGCGGAGCGTTCGGCCTTGCGGGCGACGTCACCGAGCGGAGACCGCTTCGCGAGCGCCGCATGGACGGGATAGAGCACGTCGAGCAGCGTCTTGTCGCCGACGTGCGACCGCCCGCGTTTTGCCACCGCGTCAATCGCCTGTTTCAGCACCAGGGAAAAATCGGCCTTCTCCTCGCTTTTACGAAGCTCGCGGCCGATCTCGATCAGCAGCGTTCCGTAGAGCGGGCCGGCCGCACCGCCGACATTCATTACCAGCGTCAGGCCGATCTTTTCGACGGCGTCGGGGAAGGGCAGGCTGGACAGGCTTTCGCCCTCGGCGCTCACCGCCTCGCAGCCACGCTGCATATTGGTTCCGTGATCGCCATCGCCGATGGCGCGATCGAGTGCGCAGAGGTGATCGGCGTTTTCCGCGATCGTCGCGCGGCACACTTCGATCAGTTCTGCCACAAGCACCGGTTCCGCCTGCACTGCCTTCCTCCCTGACGCCCGTCTCCCGCGGGCTTTCGAACTTTACCCGGTCAGGCGAGGCTTGCCGCCACGCCGAACGCGCCGGCGACCGCGACCGCGCCGGGATCGGCGACACCCGCGAGATCCCTTTCGCCGACATAGGAGGCGCGTCCGGCTCTCGCCTTCGTCATCGTCTTCGTCGACTCCGCGCCTGATGCCGCTGCCCTTGCCGCGGCAGCGATATCGCCTGACGCGAGCGCCTGCAGGGCAGGCGAGAGTGCATCGACCATCGTCCGGTCGCCGACTCCTGCTCCTCCATAGAACGTCATCCTGTCGAGCCCGGCAAGAAGCGCTGCTGATATATCGGCTCTATCGGCCATCGCCTTTGCCGCGGCGGTGAAGAAGATCGACAGCAGCACGCCGCTCGATCCGCCCATGCTGGTGCCGAGGATGTCGCCGAGCGAGGCAAGCGTTGCCGCCGGCTTATCGAGCGGCAGCGTGTCGAGGCGGGCAAGCACGCTGCGCGCGCCTGTCGCCACCGTCGAGCCGGTATCGCCGTCGCCGACGCGGCCGTCCAGCCGGTTGAGCTCGTTTTCCTGTTCGATCAGGTGCTCGCAGAGTGCCGTGATCAGGCGTCGGTAGCGGCTGTTCTCCCCTGGTGTGGCTGCGCCGTTCAAGTGGCTCGCCGTTCTCGGCGCGGCGATAACCCTGATCTCGTGGCGTTTGACGGCCGGCATCCAGGCATGCGGCTCGACCACTGCCGTCAGCGCCGCTTCGCGCACGGCATCCAGCCGGATCAGCGACAGCGAGAAGCCGTTCATGTTGAGCGCGGTCATCATCGGCGCCGGGCCGATGATCAGCCTGATGTGGCGGCCAAGCGGCGAGGACAGCACTGTCTTGGCGATGACGGTCATTTCGAGCGGCGGCACGGCGCCGAGATTGTTGATGAGGAGGGCGTGGTCTGCCCCTTCGCGCAAAGCCGGGGTCAGGCGCGCCGCCATGGTGGCGACGATATCGGCGACCGGCTGCAGCGCGATGCGCTCGGCGCCGGGTTCGCCATGGATGCCGAGGCCGAGTTCGCCTTCATCAGCGCCGAGGCGATCCTCATGCGCCTGTCCAGGCACGCTGCAGGTGGAGAGCGACATGCCGAGCGAGACGATATCGCCGGCAGCGGCCGCGGCATGGGCCGCGACCGTCTTCAGGTCCTCCCCCCTTTCGGCGCAATAGCCCGCGATCTTGTGGACGAACAGCGTGCCGGCGACACCGCGCGGCTGTTTGATGCCGGGGATGGCGATGTCATCGGCGACGATGACCATTTCGACGTCGAAGCCCTCGGCGCGCGCCCTTTCGGCGGCGAGACCGAAATTCAGGCGGTCGCCGGTATAGTTCTTGACGATCAACAGGGCGCCTTTAGGGCCGGTCACGGCGCGGATCGCCGTCAGCACCGCATCGACGCTCGGCGAGGCGAAGATTTCGCCGGAGACGGCCGCCGTCAGCATCCCCTTACCGACGAAGCCGGCGTGGGACGGCTCATGGCCGGCACCGCCGCCCGAGATGATCGCCACCTCAGACTTGTCCCAGTCGGCGCGCAGGATCACCTTGATGTCAGGAAAGCTGTCGAGACGGGCGAGACGGCCGCCGCTCGTCGTCAGAAGCAGGCCGTCCAGAGCTTCGGTGACAATGGTTTCCCTGCGGTTGAAGAAGTGTTTCATCGATTGAGACCCGTCTGTTTGTTTTTCATGCCATCATCAGTTTTGTTTGCCGGTCACGACAGGCGCTGTCCAGCCGCATCGAAATAAAGCGGATCGCGCAGCGTCAGGCTGATCCGGTCGCCCGGCGCGATCGCCAGATATGGATCCGCGAGTGTGACGAGTTTGTGATCCCGCGCAGGCTGCTTGGGATCGGCCACCCGGATATGCAGATGGTTCTGGTCGCCGAGATGCTCGATCCAGTCGACCTCGGCATTGGCATCCTTGCCGACGACGATATCGAGATGTTCGGTGCGGGCGCCGACGGTTTTTGTGCCGGATGGTGGACGGCCGCCCGGCAGCAGATCCGCCGGCAGAAGGTTGATGTGCGGCTGGCCGAGGCGGGCGGCGACATGCAGGTTGGCGGGATTGCCATAGATTTCGCGCGGCGTTCCCACCTGCATCAGCCGGCCCTCGGCGACGATGCCGATGCGATCGGCCATGGTCATGGCTTCCACCTGGTCGTGGGTGACATAGAGCAGCGTCGAACCGAGCTCCTTCTGGATGCGCTTCAGCTCCAGGCGCAGTTCGGCGCGCAGCTTGGCGTCGAGCGAGGACAGCGGTTCGTCCATTAGATAGATCGCCGGCCGGCGCACCAGCGCCCGGCCAATCGCGACGCGCTGCATCTCGCCGCCGGAGAGCCTGGTCGAGCGGTTTTCGAGCTTGTGGTCGATGCGGACCATGCGCGCGACCTCGCGCACGCGCCGGTCGATCTCCTCCGCACTCAGCTTGCGCACCGGCGCCTTCAGCGGGAAGGCGAGGTTCTCGTAAACCGTCATGTGCGGATAGAGCGAATATTGCTGGAAGACGAAGGCGACGTCGCGCCCCGCCGGCGCTTCGGCCGCGACGTTGCGGCCGCCGATCTCGATGCGGCCGCTGTCGGGTCTTTCAAGCCCGGCGATCAGCCTGAGCGTCGTGGTCTTGCCGGCGCCTGTGGGACCGAGCAGCACGACGAACTCGCCGTCGCGTATAAAAAGATCGAGCCCATCAAGAGCCTGGGTGTCGCCGAAGCGCTTGCTGAGATTTCTGAGGACGACATCAGCCATGCCGGGTCTCCTTATAGAGCTGGGATGGCACCGCGCGGCCCGAGACGCAGTCGAAGAGCGCGAGGTTCGCCGGATTGAATTCGAGGCCGACGGTCTCGCCGATCCGGAAACTGCGACTGGCGGGAACGCGGGCCTTGATCAGACCGCCCGGGGTTTCCACGGCAACAACCTGGTTGGTGCCGAGATATTCGCTGCCATAGACGGCGCCGCGAAGGGGCGAGGCGTCGCTGAAGCGGATATGCTCGGGCCTGACACCGAGCGCCAGTTCGCTTTCTGCCATGTCCTGATGAATCTCGGGAACGGCGACATTGACGCCGTCGAGCAGGATGGATGTGTCGCCGCTCTTCAGGCCGGAGGTGAAGCGCATGAAGTTCATCGGCGGCGAGCCGATGAAATCGGCGACATACATGGTCGCCGGCTTGGCATAGATCTCCTGCGGCGTGCCGAACTGCTCGATGACGCCATGGTTCATCACGGCGATCTTATCGGCCATCGCCATCGCCTCGTGCTGGTCGTGGGTCACGTAGACGGTGGTGGCATGGATGCGGTTGTGCAGCTCGCGGAGCTCGTGAACCATGATCTCGCGGAACTCGGCATCAAGCGTGCCGAGCGGCTCGTCCATCAGGAAACATTTCGGGCGGCGGACGATGGCGCGGCCGAGCGCCACGCGCTGCCGATCGCCGCCGGCAAGGCCCGAGACCGAGCGGTCGAGAATATGGTCGATCTGCAGCAGGCGGGCGGTCTCGTCGACGCGCTGACGGATCTCGGCCTTCGGCATGCCCTGCGACAGCAGCGGGAAGCCGATGTTTTTGCGCACATTCATATGCGGGTAGAGCGCAAAGAGCTGGAAGACGAAGGCGATGTCCCGGGCGCTGGCGCGGTTGAAAGTGACGTCCTCGCCGTCGAGATGAATCTTGCCGCTCGAGGGCAACTCGAGGCCGGCGATCATGCGAAGCGTCGTCGTCTTGCCGCAGCCGGAAGGCCCGAGCAGCGCCAGGAACTCGCCGTCATGGACGCTGAAGGTCGAATTCTCAACGGCGACGAAGTTGCCGAATTCTTTGCGGAGATTTTCGATCCGGATGTCCGCCATGGTTTACTCCGGGAATTTCGAGACGATGATGAACATGACGGTGCCGATCAGCAGGGTCACCAGCGAATAGGTGTAGAGCACCAACAGGAAGGGCTGGAACAGCATCAGGAAGCCGAGCCCGATCAGCACGGTGGCGATATTCTCCATCGGACCGCGGCGCAGCAAGAATGGCCGTTTCGGGCGGGCAGGGGTGCGGGTGCGTGTCTCGATCAGGTGGCTCATTTGCGGACGGCTCCGAAGGTGATGCCGCGCAGCAGCTGCTTGCGCAGGAGAATAGTGAAGACGAGGATCGGGATCAGGAAGATCGTCGTGCCGGCGGCGACCGCCGGCCAGTCCTGCCCGCCTTCGCCGATGATCGTCGGGATGAAAGGCGGCGCGGTCTGGGCCTCGCCCGAGGTGAGAAGGGCGGCGAAGGCATATTCGTTCCAGGCGAAGATCAGGCAGAAGATCGCAGTCGCGGCAATGCCAGTGGTCGCCTGCGGCAGCACGACCTTGCGGAAGGCTTGCAGCCTCGTATAGCCGTCGATCATCGCCGCCTCCTCGTATTCGCGCGGGATCTCGTCGATGAAGCCCTTGAGCAGCCAGACGGCGAGCGAGACGTTGACGGCGGTATAGAGCAGGATCATGCCGAGCGCCGTGTCCGACAGGCCGAGCTCGCGATACATCAGGTAGATCGGGATGGCGACGGCGATCGGCGGCATCATGCGCGTCGACAGGATGAAGAACAGCAGGTCGTCGGCGAGCGGCACCCTGAAGCGGGAGAAGCCGTAGGCGGCGAGCGTCCCGAGGAAGACCGCCAGGAAGGTGGAGCCGAAGGCGATGACAAGCGAGTTGACGAAGCGCGGCAGGAAGTTTGACGGGCCTGCGATCACCATGTTGCGCTTGCGCGTCACCTCATCGCAGGTGCCGACCGGCGGCGGCAGCGAGGCGATGTAATCAGGTGTCTGCCGCGTGCGCGTGGTGAAGAGATTGCAATAGCCTTCGAGCGACGGCGTGAAAACGATCTTCGGGGGATAGCTGATCGAATCCGGCGGCGATTTGACGCTGGTCAGGAAGATCCAGACGAGCGGGATGAGGGTGATCAGCGCATAGAG
Source organism: Rhizobium sp. BK049 (assembly GCF_014193135.1). Classification (NCBI taxonomy): domain Bacteria; kingdom Pseudomonadati; phylum Pseudomonadota; class Alphaproteobacteria; order Hyphomicrobiales; family Rhizobiaceae; genus Rhizobium; species Rhizobium sp. BK049. The sequence continues at coordinate 87,940 of NZ_JACHYV010000020.1, read as the reverse complement.
GACGACGATCGTGCCGGCGATGCGCTTGCTGGTGAGGCTCGGCTCGACGACCGAATGGGCGGAGTTGGCGGCGCTCATCTTTGCTTCACCTTGTTCAATGCCTTGACGTAGATGTTGGCGAGGCCGAACACCGCGACGAAGAGGACGATGGCGAAGGCCGAGGCCCGGCCGGTCGCCCAGCTTTCGAAGGCGGCGCGTTTCAGCGTTATCGAGGCGACCTCGGTGACCGAGCCCGGTCCGCCGCCGGTCAGCAGCGTCACCATGTCGAACATCTTGAAATTCTCGATGCCGCGGAAAAGCACCGCGAGCATGATGAAGGGCAGGGCCATGGGCACGGTGATCGACCAGAACTGACGCCAGGGCGATGCACGATCGACCTCGGCCGCCTCGTAGATATAGTCGGGGATCGAGCGCAGTCCGGCGAGGCAGATCAGCATCACGTAAGGCGTCCACATCCAGGTATCGACGATGATGATCGCCCAGGGCGCCAGAGAGACATTGCCCAGCATCTGGACATCGGATGTCGGAATGCCCGACACCAGCGAGACGGCATAGGCGAAGAGGCCGATCTGCGGCTCGTAGAGAAAGCGCCAGAAGTTGCCGACCACGGCGGGCGACAGCATCATCGGAATCAGGATAATCGTCGTCCAGAAGGCATGGCCGCGAAACTTGCGGTCAATCAGGTAGGCGAGCGAAAAACCGATCACCGTCTGCAGCAGGATCGTCCAGAAGACGAAATGGGCGGTGGTCTGCATCGCCTGCCATATATCGGGATCGTTGAGAACGCGTTCGTAATTTCCAAGGCCGACGCCCAGAACCGGCGCATTCGGCCGGTTGGCGCGGTAATTGGTAAAGGAGAGATAGACCGCCCAGATGAGCGGGAAGATGTTGATCGCCAGGAGCAGGGTGATGGCAGGCGCGATGAACAGCCAGGCGATCGCCCTGTCGGAGAGGCCGCGGACGCGCCGGGCAAACGAGGCGGGCGTTGCCCTTGCTGTCGCGTCGGCGGCTTTCTCGACAATTGAGGGATGGGAAATGGTCAAGTTTTCACCCGGTCTTTTCGGATATGAAAGATCCGGCGGCCCGGCTCGTCTGCCGATCCGGGCCGCCATCCTGGTGAGGATGGCGCGCAGAGGGATGCCACCAGTCCCGTCAGGCACTAGATTTTGCCGTCGTCCTTGAAGACGTCGCTCCAGTCTTTCACCAGGCCGTCGAGCGCTTCCTTGGCAGTGCCGTTGCCGGCGACGACGTAGTTATGGACGCGCTTCTGCATGGCCTGCAGCAGCGAGGCGTAGCTTGGCTCGGCCCAGAAGTCCTTGACGATCGCCATCGAGTCCAGGAAAGCCTGGGCATAGGGCTGGCTCTTGGCGAACTCAGGCGCGTTGACGACGGAATTCAGGCACGAGAAGCCGCCGAGTTCCCACCATTTGGCCTGCACCTCAGGCTGTGCGAACCATTTGATGTATTGCAGGGCGGCGTCGCGCTTGTCGGAATAGGAAACCACCGAGATCCCCTGACCGCCGAGCTGGGCGAAATGCGCCTTCTCCGCCGGATTGGGGAAGAAGCCGATCCTGTCGCCGCCGACCTTCTCGTCCTTGTAGAGGCCGGGCCAGGTGAAGGCGAAGTTCATCTGCATGGCGACCTGGCCGGATTTGAAGGCGTCGGCGGATTCGACCATATAGACGTTGGAGCTGCCGGGCGGCGTGCAGCAGTCATAGAGCGACTTGTAGAATTCGAGGCCCTTGACCGCATCGTCCGAGTTGACGAAGCCTTCCATCTCGTAGGGCTTCTTCGGGTTGTCGTATTGGAAACCCCAATCGTAAAGGACGTTGGTGACGCCCATGGTGATGCCTTCGGACCCGCGTTCGGTATAGATCGAGGCTCCATAGACGGTCTTGCCGTCGATCTCGCGCTTCTGGAAGAACTCGGCGATCTGCTTCAGCTCATCATAGGTCTTCGGAGCTGCGAGATCGTGGCCGTATTTCGCCTTGAATTCCTTCTGGAGTTCCGGCTTTTCGAACCAGTCCTTGCGGTAGGTCCAGCCGACGACGTCGCCCATGGCGGGCAACGCCCAATAGTTCGGCGTGTTCTTCGGCCATTCCGAGTAGCCGACGACAGTCGCCGGCACGAAGTCATCCATCTTGATGCCTTCCTTGTCGAAGAAGTCATTCAGCTTGACGTAATGGCCGTTCTCGGCCGAGCCGCCGATCCACTGGCTGTCGCCGATGATGAGGTCACAGAGTTTGCCGTGAGAATTCAGCTCGTTAAGGAAGCGATCGGCGTAGCTCGTCCAGGGAACGAACTCGAACTTCATCTGCGTGCCTGTCTTGGCGGTGAAGTCCTTCGAGAGCTCAACGAGTGCATTGGCAGGGTCCCATGCGGCCCAGCACAGCGTAAGTTCATCGGCTTTGGCGAGATTGGGCAATGCCGACGACATTACGAACGCCGTGGCCAGCCCCAAAAGGGCTTTCGATGTTTTCTGCATAAGTTCCTCCCAGAACCAAGACCGGCTCCCCACCGGCGTCGCATGTTCACCCGTTTCAGAGAATGCTCACATGAACTCCTCAATCATCATGTTTAGCAATGTGTTTAGTGATAGCGCATTTTATAAACATTGCAAGTGATATTAGTTACTGCGGCGCACCAGGTGCTGCCGGCCGGGTTTCGACCGATCTCCTGGCAACTCGTGAAAATTTCCCGTGCAAGCGTACCGATACGACGAAATCCGGCCTCGCTGGCGGATGGACCGCAGGGTATGGACCTCGACGCCGCTCCTGTTTTCCCGGGAGCGGTTCAAACTTGGCCTCGCCTCCGGTGAGGCCTTCTTCTTTTGTCCATGCCGGCCATCTCGGGAAATTCCGGTGCAGTGCGAGATTTAGCCTTTCGGGCCTGATGCAACAGGCGTATTCAGCCAGTGCGTGGTTCAACCGCGCTCCCCTCGCGGCAGATCTCCGATCGGCTTCCTCCCGCTTCCCTGCCGCGTCATCCGGAATTTTCATTGGCGGATCCATGACCACGGCAGAGACGAGCGAGCAGGGACAAGAGGCGGCAAACGACCGCCAGGCGAAGATTGTGGCTCTGGTCGTTGCCGTTTCCTTCTTCATGCAGATCCTTGACGGCACGATCGTCGCCACCTCGCTGCCGCAGATGGCGGCAAGCTTCGGCGTGCAGCCGGTGTCGATGAGCATCGGCATCACCGTCTACATGCTGACGATGGCGGCCTTCATTCCGCTGTCGGGCTGGCTCGGCGATCGTTTCGGCGCGCGCCGCGTCTTCCTGGTGTCGATCGGCGTCTTCACCGGCGCCTCGCTGTTCTGCGGGCTCTCCGGCAGCCTCACAGAATTCGTGCTGTGGCGGGCGCTGCAGGGGGCAGGGAGCGCGCTGATGACGCCGGTCGGGCGCATCATCGTGCTGAAGAATGCCCGCAAATCCGAACTCGTCCAGGCGATTGCGCTCATCACTTGGCCGGCGCTGACGGCGCCCGTGGTCGGCCCTGTGCTCGGGGGCTTCATCACCACCTATGCCAGCTGGCACTGGAATTTCCTGATCAATATTCCGATCGGCATCGTCGGCATGGGACTGGTGCTGCGCTTCGTGCCCGAACAGCGGGAGGCCGATCCCGGCCGGCTGGATATTCTCGGCTTTGTCCTGAGCGCTGCCGGATTGACCCTGCTGCTCGCGGCCTTGGAGCTTTCGGTCAAATGGGAAGGCGGGATTTGGCCGGTCATCTCCATGCTGGCGGCCGGCGTCGTATTATCGGTTATGGCGACGCGGCATTTCCTTGCCGTCGACAATCCGCTGCTCGATCTTTCGGCTTTCCGCGTCCAGACCTTTTCCATGTCGACGCTCTCGGCGGGCACGGCTTGCCGAACGGCCATCAATGCGACGCCTTTCCTGCTGCCTCTCTTGTTCCAGCTCGGCTTCGGACTGAGCTCGATTGCCGCCGGCGCCTATCTGCTCGTGTATTTTCTCGGCAATTTCAGCATGAAGGCGGTGACGACACCGCTCTTACGCTTCTTTGGCTTCCGCACCGTTCTCGGGCTCAATGGACTGATTGCCGCGCTTTCGATCGTTGCTTGCGGTTTCCTGACGCCGGAGACGCCGCCGTTTTTCATCCATGCGCTGCTCTTTCTCGCCGGCCTGTCGCGGTCGATGGAATTCACGGCGCTGAACACGCTCGCCTTTGCCGATATCGGCCCGGCGCAGCGAAGCTCGGCCTCGACGCTGTCGAGCATGCTGCAGCAGATGTCGATGCTGCTCGGCGTTGCGGTGGCAGCCGCCGTGCTCAATATTTCCTCTGCTCTCAGAGGTGCTGACAATCCCGTCATGGCCGATTTCCGATGGGCCTTCGTCGTGGTCGGCGCAATCGGCATCGTCTCGTCGCTGCGCTTTCTGCAATTGCCGAAGGAGGCGGGCGCCGAAGTTTCCGGCCATCGGAAATTCCAGAAGCGCTAACGTCGCCTGCGACAAGAGCGAGCGATGAGCGATGTTTACCTCAGGCGGTCAATGCAATACGACAGTGCTCATGCCGACGACTCGGACGCTTGCGGGCGGTCGTTGCTTAGAGAGAACGCCGGGAGACGGAATGAGCAATTCTAGCGGCGATGCGGATACCCTGATCCACATCCTCTATATCGACGACGACGAGGGGCTCGCGCTCCTGATGCAGAAAAACCTTGCGCGCTGCGGCTTATCGGTCGAGTGGGCGCAGAGTGGTGCTGCCGGCCTGGCGCGGATCGCCGAAGGCGGCATCGATGCGGTCGTGCTCGATCATCTCCTGAGCGGCGAGACCGGACTCGACATTCTGCCCTGCATCACATCCGTGCCGGATCATCCGCCGGTCATCTATGCAACGGGGTCGGACGACACCAGCATTGCGGTCGCGGCGCTGAAGGCGGGTGCCGATGACTACATGCTGAAGGGGATTTCGGCCGATTATTTCGACCTGCTCGCCGCCGCCCTCGAACAGGCGCTGGAGCGGGCCCGCTTCCGCCGCGAGACGGCGCAGGCGCAGGAGGTGATCCGCCAGCAGCGCGACCATGCCGAAATGCTGCTTGCCGAAGTCAACCACCGCATCGCCAACAGCCTCGGCCTCGTCGGCGCGCTGATCCGCATGCAATCCTCGATGACCCAGGACCAGGTGGCGATCGATGCGCTGCACGAGACGCAGATGCGCATCAACGCGATCGCGAGCGTCCACCGCCGGCTCTACACCAACCGGCAGGTCGGCTCGGTGCAGGTCGATGAATATCTAGACAGCCTGCTGACCGAGCTTGAAGCTTCGATGCGCGACGACAAGCGGCCGCACCGTATCGTGCTGACCGCAAAACCGGTCAATCTGGCGACCGACAAGGTGATCACGCTCGGATTGATCGTCAGTGAACTCGTCACCAATGCTTTCAAATATGCCTATCCCGACGGCGTCTCAGGCGAGATCCGCGTTGTTGTCGATCAGATCGACGGCGAATTGCGCCTGATCGTCGAAGATGACGGAGCGGGGTTTGCTCCAGAGAACTCGGCGAGGGGAACGGGCCTCGGCACACGGATTTTGACGGCGATGGCCGCGAGCTTGAAATCGGATTTCGCTTACGATCCCGGGCATGATGGGACGAGGGCGATGCTTGTGTTTTCGTTGCATGAGGAGAAGTAGGTAGAGGTGGAAGGTCACGATGAAGGGTGTGTGCCTGCGGCCCTCTCATCTGGCTGCCGGCACCGACGACCGGGGTCGAGCCACGGGACTCGACCCGTCCTTCGGCCCCCTCTGGGGAGAAGAGATTGGCGGCAACGTCTCAACTCCCTCTTCTCCCCAACGGGGAAGGTGCCCGTAGGGCGGATGAGGGTGCCGCAGGCACACCTTGTCCTATTTTTACTAGAGCTTGCCGGCATAACGTCATCGAACCTAACGCGGCGGGAGGAAAGCATGACAACGATCCGCACACCTCGCGAAGTCTACGATTTCTGGTTCGTTCGATGTGGCCGCGACCTATGGTTTCGCCCCCCGCGGGAACTCGATGTCGAGATCCGGGATGTTTTCCGCGATACGCATCTGGCGCTTGCCGCGGGCGTCGGCGATGAATGGCGGGCCGATCCGGTGAGCCGGCTGGCGGCCGTCATCGTGCTCGATCAGTTTCCCCGCAACATCTATCGCGGCACGGGGCTTGCCGTTGCTACCGACGGGCTTGCCCTTCGGGAAGCCAAGCTTGCGCTTGCGGCCGGTGCCGACCAAGCGGTTGAACATGCTTGCCGGACCTTCTTCTACCTGCCCTTCGAACACGCCGAGAACCTCGACGAGCAGGACCGTTCGGTGGCCCTGTTCACCGCGCTCGGTGACGAGGAATATCTCGATTATGCGATCCGTCACCGCGAGGTAATCGCCGCCTACGGGCGCTTTCCTCACCGCAATGCCATGCTCGGGCGGGAATCGACGGCAGCAGAACTCGACTATCTCTCCAAGCCCGATGCAGGGTTCTGAGCTGTTTGGGCGAATGAGCGCGGCATGGACAAGCTCGTTGGGCAGGGCGCTTTAGGCATCTCCCGCCTTTCTGTCGCCTTTCTTTGCGATGAAAAGCGAGCATTCAATTTCGATGACAACCTTTTCGGAGGCTTTTTTGCGGCTGAGATCCATCCTGCTTCGCACCATTCTTCTCGTGACGCTGGCGCTCGCCGGTGCGCATTTCGAGAGCGCAGCAGCCTTCGCGCAGGAACCGCAGCCGCAGGGGGCAGCAGCAGAGGCGTCGCTTGTCGATACGACTTCCGCCCAGGCGGCGAAGGAGATCGAGAAGGCGAAGGTCCAGCTTGGCTCACTTCAGGACAGCGTCAAGGCGAACGCCGATAATGACGATGCGCTGGTCGGGCTTGCAACCAGGGCCGACGAGCTCAGCCGCGCCGTCATCACCATATCGGTCAACCTGAGGCCGCGTTTCGACCAGATCAAGAACCGGCTGGCCGAGATCGGCGAGCCCCCGAAGGATGGGCAGCCTCCCGAGGCGCAGATCGTCACGGACGAGCGGAATGCGCTCGCCGCCGAGCGCGCGCAGATCAACGCGGTGACGGGCGATGCGGAAAACCTGTCGATCGCGGTGACGAAGCTCATGAACGAGATCATCGAGATGCGGCGGCAGCTGTTTGCCGATACGCTCTTCAAGCGCACCGAAATCTCGGTCTCCGTCCTCGACGATGCGGCGACTGCCTTCGTGCGGGAGACTGGCGAATTTGCCACGGCGCTGTCGAGCTGGGCCTCCTTCGTCTGGAAGTTCAAGCGCTTCCCGCTTTTTGCGGCGATCTTCCTGTCGCTCGCTTCGGCACTCATTCTGCTTTCCGGCAGCTACCGGCTGTTCGGCTCATATCTGCGCCGGGACGAGGCTGTCGAGAACCCGTCCTATATCGGCCGGCTGTCGATCGCCTTCTGGTCGACGCTGATCCGCACCCTGGCGCTCTCGGTGCTGCTCGTCACGTCCTTCTTCTTCCTGAACAGTTTCAACGTGCTGCGGCCGGATATCGCCCCCGTCATCGGCGCTCTGTTCGGGACGATCGGGCTGGTCTATTTCGTCGGCCGCTTCGTCAATGCTATCTTCGCGCCGCACGAACCGCGCTGGCGATTAGTCAAGCTTTCCAACCTGGGCGCGCGCTCAATCGGTTATTGCCTCCTGGCGATGGCAGTCATCAACGGACTCGACTATCTCTTCAGCAGCATCGGCGAAGCGATGGGCTCGCCGCTGGTGCTGACCGTGGTCAGAAGCCTGGTCGCCGCGCTCATCATCGGCATCATCCTGATCGTAGCCTCCTTCGGCAAGCCGATGTTGGCGAGGAACGGTGATCCCGACGCGCCGGGCCGACATTGGCCGCGCGGCATGGCAATCATCCTGCGCGTCGTCGGCACTGCCCTGATCGTTTCAGCGCTCGCGGGTTATGTGGGGCTGGCGCGTTTCGTCGCCACACAGCTCATCATCACCGGCGCAGTCGTTGCCACCATGTATGTCGGTCTGCTCTCCGGCAAGGCGATATCTCGGCAGGAGAGCTTCGGCGATACTTTCTTCGCGCGCTTCCTGACACGCCGTTTCAACCTCGGACCCGTGGCGATTGATCAGGTTGGCCTGCTCGTCGGCCTTGCCATTTATGCGGTGGCGCTGCTCGTCGGCATTCCGCTTATCCTGCTGCTTTGGGGCTTCCATGTGCAGGACCTCCAGCTGATCGCCTACCGGCTGTTCACTGAGGTCAAGCTCGGCGGCATCAGCATTTCGCTGCTCGGCATCTGCACCGGCATCTTGCTGTTTGCCGGCGTCTACCTGCTAACTCGCTGGCTGCAGCGCTGGCTCGACGGCAATGTGATGGCTCGAAGCCATGTCGATCTTGGCGTACGCAATTCGGTGAAGACAGGTATCGGCTATCTCGGCGTCGGCATTGCGGCGATCATCGGCGTCTCCGCCGCCGGCATCGATCTGTCGAGCTTCGCGCTCGTCGCCTCGGCGCTTTCGGTCGGTATCGGTTTCGGCCTGCAGAACATCGTCTCCAACTTCGTGTCAGGCCTGATCCTGCTGGTCGAGCGGCCGTTCAAGGTCGGCGATCACGTCGTCTCCGGCACGGCCGAAGGGATCGTCAAGCGCATTTCGGTGCGCGCTACCGAGATCGAGACTTTCCGCAAGCAGGCGATCATCGTGCCGAATTCGGAACTGATCAACGGCCTCGTCGGCAACTGGACGCACCGCAACAAGATCGGTCGCTCGGAAATCCCGGTTTCCGTCAGCTACGACGCCGATCCGCAAAAGGTCATGGATATTCTCTTAGAGTTGACGGCGAAGATACCGCTCGTCATGCGCAATCCCGAGCCGCATGTCGAATTCCTGCGCTTCGGCCCCTATTCGCTCGATTTCGAGCTTCGCTTCTTCCTCGCCGACATGGGCGACGGCCTGACGGTGCGCAACAATCTCAGGATCGATATCCTCAAGCGCTTCAAGGCGGAAGGCATAGAAATCCCGCTGCCACAGAGCGACCTTACCATCCATCGGGAGGCTGCCTCCGTCCTTCCCCATGCGGTTAAGGAACACGCGGACGGCCATGAGAATTCCGAGAATAGACCAGTGGAGGAAGAAGTGCGGCCGGTGCGCCAGCTGCGCGGGCGCGCAGCGGAGAGCTGAACAGCTTATTCAGCCATCATTCACAGGTCTATGTGCATGATCCCTTCCATCGGGATCGCTGCCGAGGGCAGCACCGATCTTTCGAGGGGAGGGCGCGTTGGCGCCGCCGCACATGATGGCAAGATTTGCCGCCGTTCTGCTTGTCCCGCTGCTTGCCGCGCCCGCGGTCAATGCCGCATCCATCACGAATACCGATCCTGCCGCCGTGGTGCTCGTCATCACCGAGGGTGGACAGCGCGTCGAAGTCGTGGTCGATGCCGGCGCTTCCGAAAGTCTCTGTTCCTCCGGCTGCTTCATGACCACACCCGACGGTGACCGGATCGGGCTCGATGGCGGCGAGACGATCGACATCGTCAAAGGCTCGGCGGTCATCAAGTAGGATTGCGGACCTGTCAGGCTGGACGGCTCAGACGCGCTTGCCGTCCGCATCCAGGACCTTCTCGCCGTCTTCCTTGGTGAAGGCACCCTTGTGCGTCTCCGGCAGGATTTCCAGGACCACCTCGGACGGTCGCGACAGGCGCGTGCCGAGCGGCGTGATGACGAAGGGCCGGTTGATCAGGATCGGCTGCGCCAGCATGACGTCGAGAAGCTGGTCATCTGTCAGATCAGGATTGTCGAGGCCGAGTTCCTTATAAGGCGTATCTTTCTCGCGAAGGGTCTGGCGCACGGTGAGACCGGCATCGGCGATCATTCTCGCCAGCTCCTCACGCGATGGCGGGTTGTTCACATAGTCGATGATATCAGGCTCGACGCCGGCATTGCGGATCATTGCAAGCGTGTTGCGCGAGGTGCCGCAGCCGGGATTATGGTAGATGGTGACGTTCATAGCTTCGCCTCTGATGGCAGGCTCGATGAGGATGTCTCGGCTGACTGCAGCAGCCAGGTGAACAGAAAAAGAGCGACGGCCGCGCCCAGGATTTCAGCGATCCAGAAACACGGAAGATCGACCGGGCGAATGCCGGAGAATGTGTCGGTCAGTGAGCGGGCGAACGCAACGGCCGGATTGGCGAATGACGTCGAGGCGGTGAACCAGTAGGCGGCGGTGATGTAAAGACCGACCAGCCATGGCACCGCCTTCTGCTCGAACTTGATGCCGGCGAGAATGACCGCGACCAGGCCGAAGGTCGCCAGACCTTCGGAAAACCACTGCGCGCCGCCGGCCCGGACCTTGCTCGATATTTCCAGAAGGGGGAGCGCAAACATCAGATGAGCGGCGATCGTCCCTGCGATGCCGCCGGCGATCTGCGCGAGCACATAGCCGCCCAGATCACGTCTCGGCAGCGAACGCGACATGGCGAAGACCAGCGAGACGGCCGGATTGAAATGTGCGCCGGAGATCGGTCCAAGGGTGGTAATCAGAACCACCAGGATCGCGCCGGTCGCAAGCGTGTTGCCGAGGAGAGCGAGGCCGATATCGTCAGTCAGCGATGTCGCCATGATGCCGGAGCCGACGACGGTTGCGACAAGCATTGCAGTGCCGAGCGCCTCTGCGACCAGCCGGCGTGATAGATCGAACGGCGCCATCAGCCGTCCCTCGCCGGTTTCGCGGTCGTGCCTTCCATACCGCCGATCTGGCGCAGGTGCTGCTCCAGTGCCAACTTGTCGATCGACGACAGCGGCAGGCTGAGGAAGGCAATGATCCGGTTCTTGAGGAAGCGGGCGGCCTGTGCGAAGGCGCGGGCTTTCTCGACCTCGCTTCCCTCGACGGCGGCCGGATCCTCGACGCCCCAGTGAGCGGTCATCGGATGGCCGATCCAGACAGGGCAGGCTTCGCCGTGGGCGGTGTCGCAGACGGTGAAGATGAAATCCATCTCCGGTGCGTCGGGCTTGGCGAACTCGTCCCAGCTCTTCGAGCGGAAGCCGGTCGAGGGATAACCCAGTGCCGCAAGCTCCTTCAACGCCAGGGGATTGACCTCGCCCTTCGGCTGGCTGCCGGCGGAATAGGCCCTGAATCGGCCCTTGCCTTCGGTCTCGAGGATGGATTCGGCCAGGATTGAGCGGGACGAATTGGCGGTGCAAAGAAAGAGCACGTTGTAAACACGGTCAGCGGTCATTGCAGTTCCTCCTTGATTGCAGACGCACAGCATCTGGCGATGGCGACGGCGGGCGCGCAGATTTGCGTGTTTCCGCCGCAACAGTCCTCCATCAGGAAACGGATCAGGCCGCCGAGCGCTTCGTAGTTGGCGGTGTAGATGATGGAGCGGGATTCCCGCTGCTGGGTTATCAGGCCAGCTCGCTCCAGCTCCTTCAGGTGGAAGGAGACGTTGGACGGCGAAACATCCGCTCTTTCGGCGATGATGCCCGCTGCCAATCCCTCCGGACCCGATACGACAAGCATGCGAATGATATGAAGGCGCGTTTCCTGCGAAAGCGCGCCGAACGCGGCGAGGGCTTGACGTTGATCCATATTTCAATAATCCTAGAATAATTGAAACGAGGATTAGCGCAAATGAACGCGATCGACAACTCGAAAGTTCATGCTGAGGACATCAATCTCGGCCTGTTGCTCACTGCGCTCGCCGGCGACAAGGACGCGCCACTGGTTTTCTATTACGACGGCCGGCCGATGAGGCCGGGCTATCATATCACCGAGGTCAAGGCGGGCCAGTTCTCGGGCCTCGATTGCGGCGCCAATCCCGAGGCATGGACTGAGATATTCATCCAGCTGTTAGATATCGAGGAAGGCGACCGCACTCACCTGCCGGCCGGCAAGTTTTACTCCATCATCCGCAAGGTGACGGAGCATGTTCAACTCGATTGTTCAGCCAAATTGACCCTCGAGGTCAGCGACGGCGTGGGGCCGATGCAGCTTTATTGCGCGGCGATGCCGGTTTCGCGGGCCGGTGCAGTGCATGTCGAGTTGTCGCCGCGGCCGGCAAGCTGTAAGCCCCGCGACCGCTGGCTGGCGGAAGAAAACAAGAGAGCGGCGGCTTGCTGCGGACCGGCAGCGGCAGGGAGCGGCTGCTGCGCATAGAATGCATGAGACTTCGCGCGGGCGATGTGAAGATTTCATGACTGAGCGCCGGCATGTAGATGGAACTCGCCGATTTAATGTCGGCGTCGTCCGCTGTACCGTGTGGTACGTTGGGAATTGCTGCAGAAGATCGAGGCGCGCTTCCTGCGTTCGCTGGGTTTGCCCGTCAGTGTCTGATTGATGCCTGCCTATCCCACCATCTGAGCACCCGCATCGCCCGGAGTGTGATCCAGCGCGACGGCTGGCCTTGAGCCTCGTTGACATGGAACCAGACGCGCCCCGGCAGGGTCCAGTCCAGCAGCCATCGGCCGTCGTTCGAGCGCCTTGAGCGAAGGTGGCCGATCGCCTCGCCGAGACGCGGATCGGGATCGGCGCCGGTCAACATGGCGCTTGAGCGGAAATAATCGAGCGCACGCAGGATGTCGTAGCGCCAGCGATTGGGGTGGAGGAAGCGCAGGAAGCGTTCGTCCGCCGGTTCGCCGGTGCCGAGGCGGCGGAAGAGATTGCGTTCGAGCAGGAACTTCTCGCCGGTGCTGCGCGCCTCGCGAGACTGGGGCGTGCCGCCCGTCGATCTTTCGAATTCGAGCAAGCCTTCCAGCACGTTGATCGTGCTGGCGAAAGAGGAGCGAAGGGAACCGCGGGCTCGTTCGCAGTTCCAGCCGCCGTCGTCGAGGCGCTCGCCGGTGAGCCTCTCCACGATGCGGGAGACGTCGATGCCGAAATAGGCGCCGTCTGCGACGGTCCGGCCGTTGATGCATTCCTCGACTTCACCCTCCCAGTAAGGCTGGCCGCCTTCTTCCCAGTGGGCGCTGGCACCGAGCGATGCGACTGTGCCTCTGGCGCGTTCCGATGAGGGGTCGAGGCCGAACTCTCGCAGTTGCGACAGCGAAAATGTCGTGGCCGTCCAGGGCTGGCCGTGCTCGCGCCACTCACGAGGATCGAAATCGGCCGGTAGAAAGGCGCCGCCGGCCCATTGCCCATCGTCGTCCTGAAAGGAGAGGAGCTTTGCGCCCCAGCCTTCGGTCTCCACTTTGGCTCGCTCTGCCATCCATTCCGGCTGCGGGGCGTCAAGCAAGTCGCACATCACCTGCCAGCGGATCGAGGGGTCGGAATCGAGAAGCCATTCGATCACCGGGTCGGGTTTGGTCATGGGCGGACTTCTTCGGCGGAACGGTCGGTAACCTGTTATAATCGCTTTGACCGCGTGCTGCCAGCGCGACGGGGCGGGGTGGGCCTTTCACACGCACGACCAGTACCCATATCCCGCGCTGCCGCATTGATCCTCAATCATATCTGCAAGAAATTGGATGCGGCTCATCGGCGGTCAAGGCTGGTGACGCGCAGAACCCCGGGCGTCATCCTCGGTCCTCTCGATGGTCTGTTTCACGTCCATTAAGTGACTGAGAATAAATGTTTTCCGTCAAGCAATCGCTGTGGCCAGATGCTCGGCACGAGGCCGAGCATGACCGAAGGAGACTTTGTCAACAAAGGGGTGACCTCACCGGGCCGCTTCTTCGTTTTATACCGGGACGTGCCGATTAATAATTAGTCAAATCAATTGATGTATCAGTTCGGGCTGGGACGGATTTTAATTTAAAGGTTTATCATGGCGTTTTTGGGTATTTCGGGGATGCAATATTCCGGAGAGATGTTTGCCGGCGCGCGTATTATCGTCGCGGAAGATTCAAACGTATTCACCTCGATGATCAGCAAACGTCTCAAGGAGTTGTTCGACATTGATGTCGAGATCTGCCGTAACTTCGAGGATCTGCAGTTTTCCTACGACAAATCGTCCGATCCCATCACGCTGGCGATTTCGAACATCAACCTGCCCGGTGCCGAAAACGGCGAAGCGCTGGAATATCTGGTTGACCTCTCCATCCCGACCATCGTCTTTACCGGCACCTTCCATGAGGGCATGCGCGACAAGCTGATCGCGAAGGATATTGTCGACTACATCCTCAAGGACAATATTTTCGCCGTCGACCTTCTGGCGGAGTCGATCTGCCGGTTCCTGACCAATCATCGCCATCACGTGCTGATCGTCGACGACAGCGCGACAGCGCGCGCCCTGCTGTCGAGCCGGCTGAAGCGCTATAATTTCCGAGTGAGCACCGCCGAAAATGGCGCCAAGGCGCTGGAGATCCTGAAGTCCAATCGCGACATCGGCCTGATGATCACCGATTACAATATGCCCGATATCGACGGCTTCGAACTGACGCGGCGCATCCGGGCCCATATCGGCTCGCACGAATTGCGCATCATCGGTGTTTCCTCGTCCTCGAACCGGCTGCTTTCGGCGCGGTTTCTGAAGGCCGGCGGCAACGATTTCATGCTGCGTCCCTTCATCGACGAGGAGTTCTACTGCCGCGTCAACCAAAATCTCGACACGCTGCTGCAGATCCAGTCCATGCGCAAGGAGCGGGCAGTTGCCTGATGGCTCTTCCAGGATCAGGGTTGAGATGAAGCCCGTGGCGATGGTCGCTGCAGGGCGCCGGATTTTTGCAATTACAGGTAACCCTAGTATTTGTCCCCTTCACGTGGACGAGGGTCTCGGTTATCGTCCGCCGCGCCGTAGGCAGGGCCGAGTCGAGCTCGTCAGGCGCATGGGGGAGTAGCGGCTGTGGCTTTTCAGGCGGATTTTCAGCGGGATGGGCTAGGGCTGCGTTCCGGCGGGCTCAAGATACTTCTGGTTGAAGATTCCCGGATGTTTTCCGCCGTGCTTTGTCATCGGTTCCAGACGGAACTTGGCCTTGCCGTCAAATCCTGCTCGTCGCTGAAAGCGCTTCGCAGGGAACTTGCCGAAGACGGTCACGGCTACACCATGGCCGTCGTTGATCTCAACCTGCCGGATTCGCCCTATGGCGAGGCGCTCGACTGTACGATCGAGCACGATATTCCAGCAATCGTCTTCACCGCCACGTTCGATCTCAACACGCGCAACAAGATCATGGAGCGCAATGTCATCGATTACGTGCTGAAAGACAATGAGTTCGCGCTCGACAATCTGGTCGCAACCGTCCGCCGCGCGATCTCCAACCGCAAAACCCGGGTGCTCGTCGTCGACGATGTGGTCTCGGTACGCCAGGTTCTCGTTGATCTCCTGAAGGCACAGCAATATCTGGTCGTCGAGGCAACCTCGGGGCTCGAGGCGCTGGCGGCGCTCGAAGCCTATAGCGATATTGAACTCGTCCTCACCGATCATCACATGCCCGACATGAGCGGTTACGAGCTGACGCGGCGCATCCGCCATCGCTTCGGTTCAGACCGGTTACGCGTCATCGGCGTCTCCTCCTCCAACGATCGTATGCTGTCCGCGAGTTTCCTGAAAGCCGGCGCCAGCGATTTCGTCTATCGGCCCTTCGTGGCCGAGGAGCTTCAATGCCGCATCGCCAACAATGCGGAAACACTGGCGCAGATGCGCCAGTTGAGGGCCGCTGCAGCCTGCGACTATCTCACCGGCCTTTATAACCGCCGCTATTTCTACGACAATGGCCCGAAGCTGGTGAACGAATGCCTGCGGCTGAAAGTGCCAAGCTCGGTCGCCATTCTTGATATCGACCATTTCAAACGGCTGAACGACACATACGGCCACGAGATCGGTGACAAGGTGCTGAAGGCGGTTGCAAACAGGCTGTTCACGATCTTCGATGGCAGCGACAACCTGCTCTCGCGCCTCGGCGGCGAGGAGTTCGCCATCCTGTTCCCGCAGATGGATTCGGCCGCCGCCACCAAGCTCTGCGACGAGATCCGCTCGGATATTTCGCGGCTGAAGGTAACGGCCGACGACGAGGAACTCGGCGTCACCATCTCGATCGGGATTGCCGAAATTGGCAGTTACGAAACCTTCGAAAACTACCTCAACGCCGCCGACCAGTTCCTCTACATGGCCAAGCATCGCGGCCGCAACCAGGTCTATTCCGACGCCAAGATGACGGAGGAGGCGGCGCAGTAGGTTGCTTGCGCTTACTCGGCGTCATCAGCCTCACGCCGCAACGGCCTGCCTTGCCGTTGCCATGGTCATCTTGCGCTCGGCGCGTTCCTGCTGCGGCGAGCGGTGGTAGAGTTCGCGATAACACTTGGAGAAATGCGAGGCCGAGACGAAGCCGCAGGCGACGGCAACCTCGACAACCGGCATCGAGGACTGAACCAGCAGGTGGCGCGCACGGTCAAGTCGGATTTCGAGATAATAGCGGGCCGGCGAACGGCCCATCTCCTGGCGGAACAGCCGTTCGATCTGGCGTCGGGAGAGGCCGGCGCCATCGGCGATCTCGATCAGCGACAGCGGCTCGGCGAGATTGCCTTCCATCAGCTCGATGATCGACAGGACCTTGGCGTTCTGCACACCGAGGCGGGCGCGCAGCGGCAGGCGCTGGCGGTCGTGCGGGTTTCGCACGCGGTCGGTCAGGTGCTGTTCGCAGATGCGGTTGACCAGGCTTTCGCCGAAATCCTCACCGATCAGGTTCAGCATCATATCGAGCGAGGCGGTGCCGCCGGCGCAGGTATAGAGATTGCCGTCGACCTCGTAGAGATCGGCATAGACCTCTGCCTGCGGAAAGGCTTCGGAAAAGCCGGGCAAGTTCTCCCAGTGGATGGCGCAGCGCTTGCCGTTCAGAAGACCGGCCTGCGCAAGCACATGCGCGCCCGTACAGAGGCTGCCGACGGCGACGCCGCGATTGTAGCATTCGCGTAGCCAGGCATTGACGGATTTGTTGTTGAATTCCTCGATATCGATGCCGGAACAGACGAGCACCATGCCGGGACGGTTTTCGCCGCCGAGATGCCGGCGTTCCTCGGCGAGCGAGGAATTCGCCTCGATGCCGATGCCGCAGGAGGAATAGACCTTTTCTCCGTCGACCGAGGCAAGCCGCCAGGTATAGGCCTGATAGCCGAGCATGCGGTTGGCGATGCGCAAGGTGTCCACCGCTGCCGAAAAGGGCAGCATGGTGAATTGCGGTACCATAAAGAAGACCAGTGAGCGCTTCTTGATCTGCATCCTGTTCATAGCGAAATCCATGCTCGAGGGCGATGACATATTCGTTGCGCGGAATGCGTCGCGCCGATGTCCTAAAAGCGACAATGGCATGGAAAAATGCGGCCGAGAAGAGCAAATATGCGACATTGACCGGAATTTGATCGGTCACATCGCCGGCCGGGGCAGAAAGAAGGCTCACAGACGGCTGAAATTCGAGACTGAAGACGGCGGGGCACTGCACAGCGGGCACGAAAAAGGCGGCATTGCGCGAGGCAGACGCCGCCCTCATCTCAGGAGGAATGTCGCATTCATTACATGGTCCGGTGTTTGCTGTCGTCGGTGCTCGGCCAGCCGATATCCTTGCGGACGTCAAACGGCATGGCTTCAATTTCACGGGCGGTCCGCCAGCGCGTCCAGGCAAGCACGAGCTTATGGGCGTAGTGGCCCAGATCGAAGCGGCCTTCGCCGGAGGGGAGGGTCTTGCCACCACCCCGATAGGTGAGCGTGGTCATTATTCAGTTCCTTTCCTAAGTCAGCGGCATGGTCATCGATGGGAGGATCGTCCATGTCCACACAGTTAATATGGGCGCCGGGAACTCATCATTCAAACGAATAGAGCTTATGGATAGCATCAAGGAGATTGAACGATCTCAGCGCCTTCCAACAATGGCCTATGGCGACGAGCACTGTTGGGAATAGAGGACAGCTGGCGACCTTGCGAAGCGGCATGCGCTTACACTCTAGGTTCATAATCGAATGTCTCGCTGCGTGTCGGCGGAGAGGCCAGCGTCACGGATTTATGAACTTGTCATAGGTCTTAGCGACGAACGGCACCTAATCTTCTTAAAGAGATGCACAACGGCATAGCACGGCGCTGAGCCTTCGGGCCTTGCCCCTCATTCCCGATAACCCCAACGGAGCGGACATGCCGAACCACAGCCAACTGGCGGCGATCGGACTGGTGTTCGTCAATCTCTTCAGCGGCGTGCTGGCCCCGTTGCATATGCCGCGCTATCGCTGCGCCCAAGCTCTCTCTCCATTTTCCTGATTCTGCTGGTCGTCGCCCTGCTCGTCGGAGGGCGCGCTGCCGCTCCCTCGAAGGACGCTCGCGTGTTCGCGGGCGTCCTGGATATTCCTTATCCTGTTCGGTATGAGGGTATCTCCGCTGCCGGGCAGCGCCGCGAACTCCCTGGCGAGCCGTATTGCCTATGTCGCGGCAGCCTTGATCGATGCGCTGCTCCTATCGACGATTCTGTGGCCGCCGGCAGAGGGAAGCAAGCCGGCTGCATCAGGCCGCTCTTAAGTGGAATGTCGATCGCCCATAGAAAGCCGTGCTCATGTCCGTGAGCGTGCTGCAAAAAGCTTTGGAACCATGTCCCTCCCACGTCGTTGCCGCTTGGTAACTGCCAATGATGCAAGGAGGAAACGATGATTTCCGCAGATCAGATCCGTGAACATATGGAAGTGCGGGCTGCCGACGGCACTCACGTCGGAACGGTGGATGAGCTTGACGGTCCGACCCGCATCAAGTTGACGAAAACCGACTCGGAGGACGGCAAACATCATCTGATTCCGCTCGATTGGGTCGATCACGTCGACGCCCATGTTCACCTGTCGAAGAATGCCCGGGATGTCCGCAGCCAGTGGGCCACCATCAATTGAGGAGTGAGAGGCTGCGGCTTAGGCTGCGGCCTCCTCCTGCAAGGGGCCTCATTCCTCGTCCGGACGAGAGGAGATCGAAATGCCAGCCAAATCCAAAGCCCAGCAGAAAGCGGCAGGTGCCGCACTTTCAGCCAAACGCGGAGAGACGCCGAAGAAGGAACTCAGGGGCGCTTCGAAGCAGATGGAAAAATCCATGAGTGAAAAACAGCTCGAGGAATTCGCGTCGACCAAGTCCAAGAGCAAACCCGAGCATGTCTCCAGATGATCGTTCAAGACCCCGCGAGACCTATGTCGTGGTCGAAAGCATCGAAAATCCTGCGACGTCATAGGCCTCTGAAAGTGCATCGAAAATCGCGCGGGCGGAGCCGTCACGGTCTTTGGCCATCCATCGCAGTTCGAACGTGACGCCAGGGCGGCCCTCGCTGGTCTTCCCAAAAGAAACGAATTGGGCAGCGCAACCGAACGGTCCAAGCACCTCCGACAGTTCCGGCAACTCGGCTTCGGAGCTGTGAATGACGAGTGTTGCTTTCTGTTCGCAACGCAGCCACATGTCCAGCTGCTTCATCGGCGACAAGATAATGAAGGCGACCGCGGTCGCTGCCGTTCCGGTCAGAATCTGGCCGCCGCCGAAACAGAGACCGACGACGGTCATGAACCACATGGTCGCGGCCGTGGTGACGCCGGTCATCGTGTCTCCACGCCTCAGGATGGCGCCGCCGCCGATGAAGCCGACGCCCGTCAGCACGCCGAGGGGAAAGCGCAGCACGTCCATCTGAGTGAAATAACTAAAGGTTTTTCCGTACGTCGATAGAAGGAGGTTTGCCTGGATCATCGCCAGGCAGGCGGCAAGAGCCACCAGGATCGTAGTCCTGAAGCCCGCCGCGTGACCGCCGCGCTCGCGATCGAGGCCAATCAGTCCGCCTGCGATCACCGTTAATATGATCCGTAAGGCGATCTCCCACCAGCTTGGCGTGAGCGGCATCGCTTCCGTCAGGAATGAAGGCATGGCCCGATCCCGACTGTGTTGCCGCTCTTTCGCTGCCGGTCGAGCATTCGTTCCTCCTGGGCTACAGTGCATCGGTTGAGATAAACGCAATGTCGGCCAGGACGTTCCCGGAACGCCAGGAGCGTTGACGTTTGCAACAGGGCAAGATTGGCGGTTTGTCGGTCATCGGTGTATGGTTCCGGCGGGGCAATTCCCCCACCAATCATAAGAGTGCGTTGCGTCTAAAACGGAGACATCGATTGGCTGTTGCCTTCACCAAGGAAGAGAGTTTCGAAACCGCATCGGAAACCCTGTTGCCGGACCGGCCAATTTCGCCGCATCCCAACCTCGTCACGGAAGCGGGATTGAGGGCTCTCGAATTGCAGTTTCAGCAGGCGCGCGCGGCCTATGATGCGACGAGCGCCATTGAAGACGTAAATGAGCGGCGGCGGCAGGCTGCCAATCCTGTGCGCGATCTCCGATACTTATCGGCCAGACTTCGCACCGCCCAGCTCATGCCTAACCCTACGTCAGCCGACGTGGTTGCCTTTGGCAATACGGTCACTTTCAGCCGCGACGATGGACGCGTGCAGACTTATCGGCTCGTTGGAGAAGACGAAGCAGATCCCAAGGCGGGATCGATTTCCTACGTCTCTCCGGTGGCGCAGCTGCTGATGGGCAAGGCTGTCGGCGATGTGGTGGAGACAGGCGGCCAGGAGCTGGAGATTATCGCCATCTCCTAGAGAAGATCGTCAAAGTTTGCCGAGTTCGGAGACGCCGCCGAATTCTCCGGCGAGAGCGAGCGAATCGGTACGAAGGATTTTGACGAAACCAGCGAGTTCGGCAGCCGCACGGCCTACGTGTGATCGTTCCGACCGACTAAATCCCTCTGCCGGGGTGGAGCCTGGAGAAGAGGCATCTTGACGGTCATTAAAGCCGACGCTTCGCCACGGCGACGACCTCGCGCGTCAACTCCGCCAGGCGGTCGGCGGCGAGGCGGTTTATCTGCCAGTAGAGTGGGACGTCCAGCGGCGTGTCGGCAACAAGTTCGACGAGCCGCCCCGATGCGAGATGATCGCGGGTGAGCTGGGTCGGGTTCATTCCCCATCCCATTCCGGAAAGAGTGGCTTCGACGAAGCTTTGCGGCGAGGGCAGCCAATGTGTGGGGTAGTCCAGATCTTGGCTGAAGGTTTGCCTTACCCAGCTGCTCTGAAGCCTGTCCTTTTGATTGAAGGTCAGGGCCGGAGCGTTGCGGATCGCCTCCGATGTCACGCCGTCCGGGAAGTGGCGGGCGACAAAATCGGGTGTCGCGGTGGCGTTGTAACGGAGAGTTCCAAGGGCGAAGCGCCGGCATCCCCGGATCGGCTTCTCCAGACTGGTGACGGCTGCGATCACCCGTCCCCGCTGCAGCCATTCGGCGGTGTGATCCTGATCGTCGACGGCGACATTCAACAGATAGGAAGAGGTCTTGGAGAAATTCGACATGGCCTCCACAAACCATGTGCCGAGGCTGTCGGCGTTAGTCGCGATCTGTAGCGTAACCCTTTGGCGTGGCTCGTCGGGATCGACGAGAGCCGGGAGCTGCCCGAAAAGCTCAACCTCCAGCATGCCGACATTCTCCACGTGACGACAGATCCATTCCCCTTTTTCGGTCGCCGTACAGGGGGTGCCTCTGGCGATCAGGATGACTCCGAGGCGTTCTTCGAGCTGCTTCACCCGCTGCGACACCGCCGACGGCGTCACATTCAACACGGTCGCCGCCCTTTCGAAGCTGCCGGTCTGGACGACGGTTGCAACGGCGCGAAGAGCGGGATAGTCGAGCATGGATTAGTTTCGCTTAGCTAAGGTAAGATAGATTAATTAGACTAAGCCAACTTCACGCGATACCGCAACTCTGTCGAAGCTGAGAGCGGTTGGCGAAACGATGAATTTTTCAATTTATATCACGGGTCTAATGATGGGCCTCAGCCTGATCGTCGCGATCGGCGCGCAGAACGCCTTCATTCTTCGACAGGGCCTGCGTAGTGAACATATCTTCGCCGTCTGCCTTACCTGCGCCTTGTCCGACGCGGCGCTGATCATGCTCGGCGTGACCAGCCTCCGGCAAATCGCCGGATTGCTGCCTTGGCTCGATCCGGTCATGCGCTACGGGGGAGCCGCGTTTCTGGCCTGGTACGGAGCCAAGAGCTTCTATTCCGCCTTACGGTCGTCCGCTGTGCTCACAGTTACGGAAGCCGATACGGCAAGCTTTTCCCGGACGCTTGCGACTTGTCTCGCGCTGACTTGGCTTAATCCGCATGTGTATCTCGACACGGTCGTGCTGCTCGGCACGATATCAACGCGCTATCCGGGGCAGCAGGCTTCCTTTGCCGCAGGCGCCGTAACCGGCTCCTTCCTATTTTTCTTTGCGCTCGGATATGGCGCGACGTGGCTGCGGCCGATCTTTTCCAGGCCGGCCTCCTGGCGGATGCTCGAGACGCTCGTCGCTGCGACGATGTGGATTATCGCCTTCAAGCTGATAGGCGGGATGTGAGTCGATCGCCGTGTGAGGCGATCGGCCCGGCGCCTGTCGGAACCGAGCCAGAGATCCGCATTATGCGCGCGTTTCCACGAGTCTCAGACCCCGCTTTGGTCGGGCAGCGACGTTAAGGAGCGGCAACTCCATTTCACGCTGGCAGTCGGCCAAGAGGTGCGACGGAAATCGCTTCAATTCCCGGAGCGCATGTTCGTGATTCGCATCCCTGCGCCGGCGCGTCTTGAATGCGGAAACGGCCTGTAGGATATTCCAGGTGCTTGATTGCGCCATGTCTAGCCTCCTTTGCTGCATCAGTTCCGATGCGTAGACTATGGGGAGCGATTGACATTCAATCAAACAAAATGATATGCGGTTAAAGATCAGAAAAATTGAAAGATGCGACGATGAGCCTTCCCTTTCGCCGTCCCATTCCTTTGCTTGACAACGATGTGTTGCGCACCTTCGTCGCCATCGCCGAGACGGGCAATTTTTCCACCGCCGCCGAAGCGGTCTTCCGGACGCCGTCGGCGGTCTCCATGCAGATCAAGAAGCTCGAGGAGCAGCTCGGAGCGACGCTGTTTTTACGCGATGCCCGCTCGGTGTCGCTGACGCGCCATGGCGAAATGCTGCTCTCTTACGCCCGCAACATCCTGGCGCTGTCGAATGAGGCGGTGTCGCGCTTCATCATGCCGGAACTGACCGGGGTCGTCCGGCTCGGCGCGCCGGAGGATATCGGCGAGCGGCTGCTGCCCAGAATCCTAAAGAGCTTCGCCGAGAGCTATCCCGGCATCATGGTCGATGTGACGATCGACATGAGCGTCGGACTGAAGAAGCGCATGGAAGAGCAGAGGCTCGACCTGGCGCTGATCAACTGCGCGACTCGGCCGTTTCCGACCGGTGGCGAAGTGGTGTTTCGCGAGCGGCTGGTCTGGGCCGGCGCAAGGTGCGGCTCGGCGCATCGGCGCGATCCGCTGCCGATTTCGATCTGGGAGGATGGCTGCATCTGGCGGCAGGAGGCACTTGCCCAGCTTGAACGCAACAAGCGGCCTTATCGCGTCGCCTATCTCAGCGGTCATACGATGGCGCAGCGCGCCGCCGTGCTTTCCGATCTCGCCATCGCGCCGCTGCCGCTCTCCTATGTCAGCGAGGACATGTCGATCCTCGGCCTGCAGGAAGGGCTGCCGGAGCTCGGCTCCTTCGATATC
The DNA here is from genome assembly GCF_014193135.1 of Rhizobium sp. BK049. Lineage (NCBI taxonomy): Bacteria > Pseudomonadati > Pseudomonadota > Alphaproteobacteria > Hyphomicrobiales > Rhizobiaceae > Rhizobium > Rhizobium sp. BK049. Next base: position 64,490 of record NZ_JACHYV010000020.1, on the reverse strand, counting down.
CGGCTGCTGACCGCCTCGCAGATGTCGGGACCGATCGAGACGGTGGCCGACAGCATCCGGAGCGCGTTTGCCGAGAGAGCGAAGGCTGTCGCCGCCTGAGGATGTCTTTCAACCGTGAACTTTTTCGCCACTTGTGCGTTAGGGGCGCGGATGGCATGAGTGCCGTTCGGGGTTGATTTCAAACAAGGATATTCGAAATGACGAAAACGGCCAAAATTGCCGCAGCCTTCATGGTTCTTCTTGCTCTTTCCTCCTGCGGCAACACGATCCGCGGTATGGGAAAAGATACGGCGAACGCCGTCAACGCCACCCAGGATGCAGGCCGCTCGGTCGACCGGGCTGCGAGGAAGTAATCGGCCGGCAGCTTTGCCGGACTGAAAGGCCATCCGAGGCCGGATCAAGGCACCGGAGGATATGCCTTTTCGAGGCCGCCGGATCGGCTAAGACCGGTCCGGAAGGCTTGGTAGGCAGGATGCTGGCTTGAGCGAGCGGTTTCCATCAGCCGAATCTGCAGGCGATGCGGCGCCTTGGCCCCGAGCCACAATCCGAGATTTTCAAGCTTCAGCGAGTTCAGGAAATGCGACTTCGCGGCAAGGTCGAGATGGCGTCGCAGGCCGTCGAGCAGGTTGTCGTCCTGGGCGGCATTTTCCATGAGCAGGGCCAGATATGATTTATCGGCTTCCGACAGCGCGGCGAGCTTTTCCGCAACGGTATCGCGGTCGGGAAAGGGAAGGTTGCCTGTCATTCGAATCGTCCGGTCGTTGGCGCCATCTGCCGTTATAGGCTCGCTTTGACTTTTTCGGCCACATCGGCCGGCACCCATTTCATCCACAGGTTCTCGTAATTGCGCAGGAAATAGATCGCGGCATCCTCGTTGCTTTCGCGATTTTCATCCTGCCAGGCGAGCACTTGGTTGATCGTCTCATTGTCCCATTTGCGGGTCTTGAGATAGGTCGTGACAGGTCCGGCGCGGCTGGCGAAAGACCTGGTCATCAGCGTGAAGGCGCGCGAGACCGGATAGGAATTGAGCTCAGGCCTGATACAGCCGGCAACCGCGGTGCAGCGGTCCCATTCGGCCTTGTTGTGACTGACGCCGAAGCTCAGCCGCGTCATGTCGTATTTGCCGAGGATGGCGGTGGGCGCCCAGTAATAACCGAGCCAGCCGGTCTTCTTGTCGAAAGCCCGGGCGATCGAGGCGTCGAGCCGCTGAGGACTGCCGGTTTCGACAAGTTCGAAGCCTTTCTTGTCGGCGGCAAGGGCCTTGAAGAGGTTGGTGGTCGATATCTGGCAACTCCAGTCGGCGGGACAGTTGTAAACCGCGCCTTTCGACGGATCGTCCTCGGCAGGGAAAAGCTCGGGGTGCTTCAGCGCGTCCTCGACCGAGCGAATATCGGGATTGGCGTCGGCAATGAATTTCGGGATAAACCAGCCCTCGACCGCGCCATCGGCGAGTATCTCGGCGCCCTGCACCAGCCGACCGGTGTTGACGGCCTGATCGAGCAGGGCCCTGACAGAATTGATCCAGTATTCCGAAGCGATATCGGGGGTGCCTTTTTCGTTCATCGAGGTGAAGGTCGGAAGGGTGTCGCCGTCGACGATGGTGACGGAGCAGCCGTAGCCCTTTTCCAGGATGATCTTGTCGAAGTTTGCGGCAATGCCGGCCGAGGCCCATTTCATTTCGGCGATCGAAACTTTGCCGCACTCGGCGGCTTCGGCCGGCGCGGTCGCGCTAAAAAGAGCCGCGGCAAAGACGGCCGAAATCAAAAGCGTCTTCATCGTCTTCCCCGAATTGTTCTTGGGCAACGTGCTGCCGGGATTCACCAGGCGGCGATGCCGCAAACAGGCGTTTCCCATTCACGGGCGCCGTCCGACCTGCTCCGGCAACGCGTCGCAGACCATATTTCAGTGGCGTATTTTTGTCGAAGCCTACGCGTTCGTTCGCAGAAATCAACCGTCTTCTGCTCGTGGTTGCGGTACTAAATTATTGAATTCGAATAATATAGTTCGCTGCTGAAATTTCCTCGGATCGAAGAGAGACGCTGTCTGCGAACGCCGGCTCAACGGTGATGGAAACCGCCGAGCAGATCAAAAAAAGTCAAAATTAACTTTTGCGTAAGCCTTCAATAACTCTCCGGTAAGAATGTGCCGTTATCAGTTGGGGCGTGGCGGCAACGACCGCTGCTTCTCCGGTTCAGGTAGTGCGTACCGGAGAAAGCGAGCTTCGCCGTGTAGGGGCGAAGACGCCTGAGTTTTCGGCAAACCGCGCAGAGCCAAGGCCATGCGCGGTTTTCGCGCTTTTGCGAGAATAGTCGAAGTCTTGACCCGGGATCGGCGGCCATTGTAGGCCTCCGGCTCGTGCATCGGCCTGAAAATCTGAACCGATTTTCGGAAGCGCGATGCCCCAGGGAAAGGCGGCCGCCATGGCAAGAGCGATCATGCTGCAGGGAACCGGCTCGGATGTCGGCAAGACGGTGCTGGTGGCGGGTCTCTGCCGGCTTGCGGCCAATGCCGGGCTCACCGTGCGGCCGTTCAAGCCGCAGAATATGTCGAACAACGCGGCGGTCGCCGATGACGGCGGTGAGATCGGCCGGGCGCAGTGGCTGCAGTCGCTGGCGGCGCGCACGCCCTCGTCGGTGCACATGAACCCGGTGCTGCTCAAGCCGCAATCGGAAAACGGCAGCCAGATCATCGTGCAGGGCAGGGTGTTCGGCCAGGCCAAGGGGCGCGACTATCAGCGGTTGAAGCCGCAACTGCTCGGCGCCGTGCTCGAAAGCTTCGAAAATGTGTCTGCCGGCGCCGACCTCGTCGTCGTCGAGGGTGCCGGCTCGCCGGCGGAAATCAATCTTAGGACCGGCGATATCGCCAATATGGGGTTTGCGACGAAGGCGGGAGTGCCCGTCGTGCTCGTCGGCGATATTAATCGCGGCGGCGTCATCGCCTCGCTGGTCGGCACGCAGGCGATTCTCGATGAGGGCGATCGAGCGATGATCGCAGGTTATCTCATCAACAAGTTCCGCGGCGACGTCTCGCTGTTCGACGACGGGATCCGCGCGATCGAAGGCTTCACCGGCTGGCCCTGCTTCGGCGTCGTGCCATGGCTGCAGGCTGCCACGCGCCTGCCGGCCGAAGATTCGGTCGTGCTCGAACGGCTTGCGAGGCGCGGGGCCGGGGCGCTGAAGATCGCCGTGCCGATGCTACCGCGCATTGCCAATTTCGACGATCTCGATCCGCTGAGGGCGGAGGCGGATGTCGAGCTGGTCTTCGTCCGAGGGGGCGAACGGTTGCCTGCCGATGCCGGTCTCGTCATTCTTCCAGGGTCGAAATCGACGATAGCAGACCTCGCCGATTTCAGAGTTCAAGGCTGGGACCGCGATCTTGCGGCGCATGTCCGGCGCGGCGGGCGGGTGATCGGCATTTGCGGTGGCTACCAGATGCTCGGTCGTATGGTGCATGACCCGCGCGGCATCGAGGGCGGCACGAGCGAGACGCCGGGGTTGGCGCTGCTCGACGTCGAGACCGAGATGGCGCCGGAGAAGACCGTCCGCAACAGCCATGCCCGCTCGACCGAATATGACGCGCCGCTTGCCGGCTACCAGATCCATCTCGGCATCACCCGCGGCCCGGATTGTGTCAGGCCTTCCGCGATCATCGACGGCGCCCCTGATGGAGCGGTTTCGGCGGACGGCCGGATCATGGGCACCTATCTGCACGGGCTGTTCGGCAGTGACGCTTACCGCGCCCGGCTGCTGGAGAGCTTCGGGCTTTCTGGCGGACAGGGGAGCTACCGTGAGAGCGTGGAGCGGGCGCTTGACGAGGTTGCAGGGGAACTGGAGCGCTGCCTGGATGCGCGGTGGTTGGGTGAGTTGCTGGAGGTCGGGAGAATTTGCTGAGCGCAAGGGCAGTGAAGAGTGTGCCTTGTGGCTCCCTCATCCGACCCTTCGGGCCACCTCTTCCTGCTGGGGAGAAGAGGGAGCAAGTCGCCGACCATCGTTTTCCTACAGTAATGGTCTCAAATTGGAGTGAGGCGCTGCCACGAGACCCTTCTCCCCCGCGGGGAGAAGATGCCGGCAAGCAGATGAGGGGGCCACAGGCACATACCTATACTGTGTATCCAATTCTCTATCACATCATTCTCGCGGGAGTAGTATCGCAATGCGAAGCAGGCTAAAAAGTCGTGTGTGCGCTAGACCTTTCGGCGCCTGTCCTGTTGTTCCCGGCGCCGGCCTCGATGGTGACGCAATTCCTGGTTCCCCACCTCATGCGGAGGTTTTCAAAATTAAAGATCATATTCAGTGGGTTATAGAGCAGGGAATCACCAGCGAGCATATCGGCGATCTCGTCGCCGGCCTGTGTGAACGGCTGATCGCGGACGGGTTTCCGATCTGGCGGGCAAGCATCCGCATGCCGTCCCTACATCCTATGTATCGCGGCATCGCGGCCAATTTCATGCGGGGCGGTGAGACCGTTCTCGAGAATGCGGAGCACGGCAGCGAGACCGAGCGCAACTTCGAGAAGACGCCGATATTCTTTCTTCTGAACCGCGGTGAGAAGACGGGGCGGTGGAACCTGGCGAAAGGCGAGGGTCTCCACTATGGCGAGCTCCACCAATTTGCGCTTGCCGGCGGCACGGACCATGTGGTCAATCTTTTCGAGTTCCCGAAGGAAGTCGCGCTGCGCGGGCTCGGTTTCTCTCTGACGAGTGACGCTCGGGGCGGATTTTCAGATGATCAGCTGGCGATCATCGATGAACTGTTCCCAGCGCTGGGGCTTGCCGCTTACCGTGTCGCGGTTTCCAAGACCGCGACCGATATCCTCGCCGTCTATACCGGCGCCAGGACGAGCGCGCGCATCCTTGCCGGTGAAACCCGCAGGGGAATGGGCGGCTCCATCGACGCCGCCATCCTGCTTGCCGACCTCCGCAACTTCACGGCGCTGACCGAGGCCTATCAGCCGGGGGAGATCGTCGGCTTTCTCAACGAGCACTTCGAGCTGATCGACCGGCACGTCGAGGAAAATTCCGGCGAGATCCTCAAGTTCATGGGCGATAGCGTGCTGGCGATCTTTCCGACGGACGCCGAAGATCCGCAAATGTCTTGCAAGGCCGCATTGGCTTCGGCACAGAACCTGTTGAGGGCAAACGAGGAGCTCAATCGCGAACGGACCTTGAATGGTGGCCCCGATATCGGGATTGATGTCGTCTTGCATCTCGGCGAGGTTTTCTATGGAAATGTCGGCGCCCAAGGCCGGCTGGACTTCACCGTGATCGGCAGGGCGGTCAACGAGGCGTCGCGGCTCGAGAAGCTGTGCGGAACGCTTGAGCAGCCCCTGCTGCTGTCGGAAAGCTTCGCTGCGACCTGCGCTGTGCCCTGCGACTATCTCGGCGCTTTCGAGCTGCGCGGCGTCTCGAAGAGAGCCGACGTTTACAGGCTTGCCGGCGCCGCTTCTTAGGCTCGCTCAGATCTCGCCCGACACCTCGCGGCGGCGCCGGTCGAGTTCTTCGCTGTAGCGGCGCAGCGTGTGGCTTTCGCTGAGCTGTCCCACGACCTTGCGCTCGATCAGATTGTTGACGACGGCGAGCGCTTCGCTTTCGCTCTTGTCGAAGATCGCCGCCGCCTGTTTGGCATTCATCTGCGGCTGCAGGAAATCATTGCGATAGCGGATGAAATCGGCAAGCGTCTGCCCCTCGTCCTGAGCGTCGGTCGGGTTAGCGTAGATCTCCGGGACCAGTACGAGGCCAGCATATTTGTCGTTCTCGTCGACGAGAATGACGCGCTGGGTCGAGCCGATCGGAAAGGCCCTCTTGAAGTCTTCCAGCGAGATATCGGCCCTTGCCGTCTTCACGTCGGCGCGCATCAGCTTGTTCACGGTGAGATTGCGGATCCAGCCGACGTCGTGGGCGCTGCGGATGCTCTCGCCGCGCAGATGGAAACGCCATGTGGCGAAGGAGTAGCCGAAGGCCGAGCGCACGACGAGTGAGGAGGTGATGACGGCCGCAAGAACAAGTGCCGTGATCGGGAAATCGCCGGTGATTTCGAGCGCCAGAAAGGTCATCGTCAGCGGCCCGCCAATGACGGCGACCGCCAGGGAACTCATCCCGACCACAGCATAAATGACCGGCGTTAATGTCGCATCGGCAAAATAGGGGCCGCAATAAGCAAAGAGCTTGCCCAGCAGGGCGCCCATGAACAGCGAGGCGAAGAACAGACCACCCCTGAAGCCAGAACCGATCGAGATTGCCGAAGCCAGCGATTTCAGGAGAAAGAGACCGATCAGCGCCGGGATCGTCACGTCGCGGGACAAGTTGAGATGCAGCGCCCCGTGGCCGGCCGAAAGCACCTGCGGCGAGATCATCGCGAGAAGCCCGACGATGATGCCGCCGAGCGCCGGCCGAAAGGGCGGAGCGATCGAGCTTTTGCGCGCCACCTCCTCGATGAAGGCCACGCCCTGCATGAGGAGAATGCCAACGCCGGCGCAGAAGACGCCGAGCAGCAGCGCCGGGATATAATCGGCCGGCACGACCGAGCCGAAGCTGCCGATATCGATGGTGAAATCGCCCTCGGCAAGCAACCTTGCGATGAGGGTCGAAACGAGGGCGGAGACCACAACCGGGGTTAGCGATACGATGGTGTAGGTGCCGATGATCAGCTCGAAGGCGTAGAAGGCGCCCGTCAGCGGCGCGTTGAAGGCGGCGGCAATGGCGCCGGCCGCGCCGCAACCGACGAGGATGCGCAGGTCCGAGCGGCGCAGCTGCAGCTTCAGGCCGAATTTGGAGGCAATGCCGGCGGCGAGCTGGGTATAGCCGGCCTCCAGGCCGACGGAGGCGCCGAAGCCGTTGGAGATCAGGTTCTGTACGGCAACGATGATGCTATCGGTCAGGGAGAGGCGGCCGCCATGCAGAGCATTCGCCTCGATCGGGTCGACCATGGGTTTCTTGCGCCGTTTGGCGAGCACCAGGAACAGCAGGCCGAGCAGGGCGCCGCCGATGACGGGGGCGGTGAGCAGCAGCATCTTGTCATGGATTACCGACGCGCTCAGCCTTTCGCTGTCGGCGATGCCGAAAACAAGCTGGTGCAGCTGGTTGGAGACATAGCTCATGCCGGTCACGGCAAGCCCCGAGGCGATGCCGACGATGGCGCCGGCCAGCGAGAGGCCGACTTCGCTGCGGCGCGTCAGGGCGCGCAGTCGCCCCGGATCGAAGAAAACACGCAGCGCGCGCAGGCGGCGCCGATCCAATTTCATAAGCATGGCTAGACAACTAGGCGAGGAGAGGCCGGGTCAAGGGCGGAGGTGCAGTCGCCTTGCAACGCAATTGCGGCGAAAAGCCGACGGACACGTCGAATATTCATGACGTAAGCCACTGATAAAAGACGATATTTCCGGTACGGTCAGTGGTCTTGGCCGGCCTTTCGCGCAGTCCAGCGGGAAGGTGGTGGCGAAGGTCGGTTGACTTCACCCGCCAGCTTGCCTAACCATCTGAGGAATAACGGATGGTTCCGGATCGGCATTTCGCCTTCCGGATGAAAAGGGAATGTGACGGGGCGGACCCACATCGGGCGCCTTCATCGCAGCCGACCCCGCGACTGTAGAGCGGTCAGGGTCTTCCATCCGGCATCGAACCCCTTCCGGCCTAACCGCAATCGTGCAGGCGGGCGGGATGGGCGACATGCCGGAAAAGCCACTGGAAATGCATGGTGATCAACCGGGGTCGGACGCCTCTATCTCTACGAATCGTCCACCTTTTCACCGAGGCAGCCGGGAAGGCGAGGCAGATCCGCTGGCACGATCAGGGGCGACCGGGCTTCCGGTTCGCCCCCGATCGCCGCCGATAACCGCGAGCCAGGAGACCTGCCTTCCGTGCCGGGCGAACAGCCCAAACCTGGGCAAGAGACCCGCTGCCAGCACGGAGGTTGTTTTGGCTGAAAGAACGAATTCAACGCCGCCTCTGGTGGTGCGTATGAGAGGTGCCGGTTCGTCGCCTTCAGGTTATGTCTGCGTATTACGCGCCTTCCTTTCCTCCCTCATTCCTGTGCTTGTCACAGGAACCCGGCCACGGCGCGTCCGCGCCGTGATTAATTATGCTTTCTCAAGCAAAGTTTTGGCTACCGTGGCTCATAGAGTTAAAACTAGAACAAGCTGCAGCGGCACGCCTCCTCAGAGGAATATTCGGGCATGACCACCACGCTCATCCTCGGCGGGGCACGCTCCGGCAAATCCCGTTTCGCCGAAAATCTCGTTAGGGCAAGCGGCCTCGAGCGCCACTATCTCGCCACCGGCCGTGCCTGGGACGAGGAGATGCAGACGCGTATTGCCCAGCACAGGACCGATCGCGGCCCTTCCTGGATGACGCATGAGGAGCCGCTCGATCTTTTCGGCGTGCTTGCCGCCATCGATGGCGAGGGACGCATTGTGCTTGTCGATTGCCTGACGCTCTGGGTGACCAACCTGATGATGGCGGAGCGCGAGATGGCTGTGGAATTTGCCGCGCTCGCCGATTTCCTCCCCGGCGCCAAGGCGCAACTCGTCTTCGTTTCCAACGAGGTTGGTCTCGGGATCGTGCCTGACAATCGCATGGCGCGCGATTTTCGCGATCATGCCGGACGGCTGCACCAAATAATCGCGGCGAAGGCCGACGAGGTCTATTTCATCGCGGCCGGTCTGCCGCTGAAAATGAAGGGTTGAAGTTCCATGAACCAGCAGAAAATCCCCGCAACCGTCATCACCGGCTTCCTCGGCGCCGGCAAGACGACGATGATCCGCAACCTGCTCACCAATGCCGGCGGCAAAAAGATTGCGCTTATCATCAACGAGTTCGGCGATCTCGGTGTCGATGGCGAGGTCCTGAAGGGCTGCGGCGCGGAGAATTGCAGCGAGGACGACATTATCGAGCTCACCAATGGCTGCATCTGCTGCACCGTCGCCGACGATTTCATTCCAACGATGACGAAGCTCCTGGAGCGCGAACAGCGGCCCGACCATATCGTCATCGAAACCTCCGGCCTCGCCCTGCCGCAGCCGCTGGTCGCCGCCTTCAAGTGGCCCGATATTCGCACCCAGGTGACCGTCGACGGCGTCATTACGGTCGTCGACAGTGCGGCCGTTGCCGCCGGCCGTTTCGCCGACGACCATGATGCAGTCGAGGCGGCGCGCAGCGAGGACGACTCGCTCGATCATGAGAGCCCGATCGAGGAGCTGTTCGAAGACCAGCTCACATGCGCCGATCTCATCGTGCTCAACAAGACCGACCTGATCGATGGCGATGGCCTTGACCGCGTGAAGAGCGAAGTCGCCTCCCGCATTGCCCGCAAGCCGGTCATGATCGAAGCCAGGAATGGCGAGGTGCCGGCAGGCGTGCTGCTCGGCCTCGGCATCGGCACGGAAGACGATATCGCCAACCGCAAGTCCCATCACGAGCTGGAGCACGAGGAGGGGGCGCCACACGACCACGACGAATTCGAAAGCTTCGTTGTTGAACTCGGCGCTGTTTCCGATCCGACGGGCTTTGTCGAGAAGCTGAAGGGCATCATCGCCGAGCATGATGTGCTGCGCCTCAAAGGCTTCATCGACGTCTTGGGCAAGCCCATGCGCCTGCAACTGCAGGCCGTCGGCAGCCGCATCGACCAGTATTTCGACCGCGCCTGGGCAGCGGGCGAGGCGCGCCGCACGCGCCTCGTCGTCATCGGCTTGCATGAAATGAACGAGGACGCGGTACGCAAGGCGATCGAAGCGCTCGTTCAAGGATAATCGATGCATCTGCTTCTTGCCCAGAAGGGAACGATCAGCGACGGCGAGGAGGCGATCGACCTCGGCCAGTCGCCCGGCGATATCCTGTTTCTTTCGGCTGCCGACACCGAACTCGCCGCGATTGCTGCCGCCTATCACGAGTGTGAAGGGATGCCGCATTCGCTGAGGCTCGCGAATCTGATGAGCCTCAAGCATCCAATGTCGGTCGATACCTATGTCGAGCGAACGGCCCGGCACGCCAAGTTGATCGTCGTGCGTGCGCTCGGCGGCGCCAGCTATTTCCATTATGCGCTGGAGGCGCTGCACGCCGTTGCTGCCCGCAATGGCGTGAAAATTGCGGTATTGCCTGGCGATGCCAAGCCGGATGCCGGGCTGGTTCCTTTCTCCAATGTTGACCTCGACGATCTCAACGGGCTGTGGGCCTACCTGATCGAAGGCGGCGACACCAATGCGCGGGATTTTCTCGCCTATGCTTCGGCGATGCTGTCAGGGGCGGAGAAGCCGGCGCCGGCGGTGCCGCTGATGAAGGCGGGCATCTGGTGGCCGGGGCGAGGGGCGATCGGGGTCGAGGAGTGGCGGCGGGTCGTCGGTTCGCATGTCGCGCCAACGTCGTCCGTCAAGCGTGGGACACCAAGCTCGACAGAAGAGGTGGAATTCGAACCCACGTCCCCCATCGTCGCCATCAGCTTCTACCGTGCCCTGGTCCAGAGCGGCGAGACCGGGCCGCTCGAGGCGCTGATCGAGGCCCTGGCCGCGCTTGGCCTGCGGCCGCTGCCGGTCTTTGCCTACAGCCTAAAGGATCCCGTTTCGACAGGCGTTCTCGAGAGCGTGTTTTCGGCGTTGAAACCGGATGTCGTCATCAACACAACGGGCTTTGCGGTCTCCGCACCGGGCGCGGACCGGCAACCGACGGTGCTGGAGGCGGATGGCGCCATCGTGCTGCAGGCAATCCTGTCGGCTTCGTCGAGGGAGGCCTGGGTGGCTTCGTCGCAGGGTCTGTCGGCGCGCGACCTCGGCATGAATGTGGCGCTGCCTGAAGTCGATGGGCGAATATTGGCGCGGGCGGTGTCCTTCAAGACGGCGGCGCGTTACGACGCTGTTGTCGAGGCGAACATCGTCGCCAGCATGCCCGATGCCGGTCGGGTGCGCTACACGGCGGAACTGGCCGCCAACTGGGCGCGGCTGCGCGGGACGCCAGCCAATAGGAGGCGCATCGCTCTCGTGATGGCCAATTATCCAAACCGCGACGGCCGGCTCGGCAACGGCGTCGGGCTCGACACGCCGGCCGGCAGCATCGAGGTGCTTCGGGCAATGGCGGCCGCGGGTTATCCAGTCGCCGATCTTCCGGCCGATGGTGACGCGCTGATCCAGCATCTGATGGAGGGGCCGACCAATTCGGGACATGACGGCCGGCTTATCCGCGAGGCCCTTTCGCTCAGTCGCTACAAAGATTTCCTGGAATCGCTTCCCAAAAAGATTCAAGAGGAGGTGACGGCCCGCTGGGGCGAGCCAGAGAACGATCCCTATTTTCGCAATGGCGTCTTCGCCCTGCCTTTCGCCCGCTTCGGCGGTGTCCTGATCGGCATCCAGCCGGCGCGCGGCTACAATATCGATCCAAAGGACAGCTACCATTCGCCGGATCTCGTACCGCCGCATGGCTATATCGCGTTCTATGCTTTCCTGCGGCGCGAATATGGCGTCGATGCCGTCATTCACATGGGCAAGCATGGCAATCTTGAATGGCTGCCGGGTAAGGCGCTGGCGCTGTCGGAGACGTGCTACCCGGAAGCGATCCTTGGACCGCTGCCGCATCTTTATCCCTTTATCGTCAATGATCCGGGCGAGGGCACCCAGGCCAAGCGCCGCACCGCCGCAGTCGTCATCGATCACCTGACGCCGCCTTTGACGCGGGCCGAGAGCTATGGGCCGCTCAAGGATCTGGAGGCGCTGGTCGATGAATATTACGAAGCTTCGGGCGGCGATCCCCGCCGCATTCGGCTGCTCAGCCGCCAGATCCTCGATCTCGTCACCGATATCGGGCTGGATCGGGATGCGGGGATTGCGAAAGGCGAGAGCGAAGGTGAGGCGCTTAAGAAGCTCGACGCCTATCTTTGCGATCTGAAGGAGATGCAGATCCGTGATGGGCTGCATGTCTTCGGCGTGTCGCCGGAGGGGCGGTTGCTGACGGATCTCACCGTAGCGCTGGCGCGGGTACCGCGCGGGCTGGGAGAGGGTGGCGATGCGAGTTTGCAGCGGGCGATTGCGGGGGATGCTGGGTTGAGTTTCCCCCTTCTCCCCAGCGGGGAGAAGATGTCCGTCAGGACAGATGAGGGGGCGAGCGACGGTAGGAGCGAGTGGCTGAGCGCAAGCGAGGCGGAGTCTGCGGTCCCCTCATCCGACCCTTCGGGCCACCTTCTCCCCGCCGGGGAGAAGGGGAGTCGCGCGCTTCAGCGTCCGTTCGACCCACTCGATTGCGATATGGCGGCTCTTTGGGCTGGCCCGCGTCCGGCTGTCCTCGCAGATATCCTCGACGCCCCCTGGCGCAGTAACGGTGACACCGTCGAGCGCATTGAACTGCTCGCCGCCAAGCTCGTTTCCGGTGAAATGGCGTGCCCAACCCTCTGGGTCCAAACCAGAGCCGTGCTGGACGAAATCGAAGCGCGTCTCAAGCCATCCATCCTTGCCTGTGGTCCGGCCGAGATCGCCAGCCTGCTCCGGGGCCTCGACGGCCGTTTCGTGCCGCCCGGCCCATCCGGTGCGCCGACACGCGGACGGCCGGATGTCTTGCCAACCGGGCGGAATTTCTACTCTGTCGACAGCCGGGCGGTGCCGACACCGGCTGCTTACGAACTCGGCAAGAAATCCGCGGAACTGCTGATCCGCCGATACGTGCAGGATCACGGCGAATGGCCTGTCTCCTTCGGGCTGACAGCCTGGGGCACGTCCAACATGCGCACCGGCGGCGATGATATTGCTCAGGCCTTAGCGCTGATCGGCGTCAAGCCGGTCTGGGACATGGCCTCACGGCGCGTCACCGGCTACGAAATCATTCCGCCGGCTCTGCTGCGGCGACCGCGGGTTGACGTGACACTGCGCATATCCGGTTTCTTCCGCGACGCCTTCCCCGAGCAGATCGCGCTGTTCGACAAGGCGATCCGCGCTGTCGGCGCGCTCGAAGAGGACGCGGCGGATAATCCGATTGCCGGGCGAATGCGCGGCGAGACCGCGCGGCTCGCTGCGGCTGGGCTCGATGAGAAGACGGCGGCGAAGCGGGCGGGCTATCGCATCTTCGGCTCGAAACCGGGCGCCTATGGCGCGGGATTGCAGGCACTGATCGATGAAAAGGGCTGGGAGCGGCGTGCCGATCTTGCCGAGGCCTATCTCGTGTGGGGAAGTTATGCCTATGGCGCCGGCGAGGAAGGCAGGGCCGAACGCGGCCTTTTCGAGGAGCGGTTGCGCTCTGTGCAAGCCGTCATTCAGAACCAGGACAATCGCGAGCATGACCTGCTCGACAGTGACGACTACTATCAGTTCGAAGGCGGCATGGCGGCGGCGGCCGAGGAACTCGCCGGTAAACGCCCCGCAATCTATCATAACGATCATTCCAGGCCCGAACGACCAGTGATCCGCGCGCTCGAAGAGGAAATCGGCCGCGTCGTGCGCGGGCGCGTGGTCAATCCGAAATGGATAACGGGCGTCATGCGCCATGGCTACAAGGGAGCGGCCGAGATCGCCGCCACCGTCGATTATCTCTTCGCCTTCGCGGCGACGACGGGCGCGGTCGGCGCGCATCATTTCGAGGCGGTCTTTCGGGCCTTCGTCGCCGATCCAGGCGTACGTGGCTTCATGATCGAGAAGAACCCGGCGGCATTCGACGAGATGCGAGAGCGGCTGCGCGAAGCGATCGATCGCGGGCTCTGGACGCCGCGCAGCAATTCGGCCCGGTTCGACCTGGCAGCCACGCAACTGAATGAGGTGCACTGATGAGCGACGAGATCCAGGAAAACGAAGCGGCCAAGGATGATGCGCGCCACGCCGAGAAGATGGCGAAGAAGAAGGCTGCGCGCGACAAGATCATGGCGACCAAGACGGACGGCAAGGGCTTGATCATCGTCCATACCGGCAAGGGCAAGGGCAAGTCGTCAGCCGCTTTCGGCATGATCTTCCGCCACATCGCCCACGGCAAGCCGTCGGCCGTCGTGCAGTTCATCAAGGGCGCGATGTGGACCGGCGAGCGCGACCTGATCGAGAAGCATTTTTCCGATCTCTGCCAGTTCCACACGATGGGCGAGGGCTTCACCTGGGAAACGCAGGACCGGGCCCGCGACATTGCCGCCGCCTCGGCGGCCTGGGAAAAGGCCAAGGAGCTGATCCGCGACGAACGCAATTGCATGGTGCTACTCGACGAGGTCAACATCGCGCTGCGCTACGATTATCTCGACATCAACGATGTCGTCGCCTTCCTGAAGAATGAGAAACCCGCCATGACGCATGTCGTGCTGACAGGGCGCAACGCCAAGGAAGAGCTGATCGAGATCGCCGATCTGGTGACGGAGATGGAACTCGTCAAACACCCCTTCCGCTCCGGCATCAAAGGACAGCCGGGGGTGGAGTTCTGAGAGCGCTTTAGAGGCCGAGCCAGACCCGCAGCGGATTTGCCGGATCGGCGAGCAGCTTAACCGCCAAAGCGACGCAGACGATCACGAGCAGCGGCTTGATCAGCTTTGCGCCGATGCGCATGGCAAGCCGTGAGCCCACTTGTGCGCCGAGGAATTGGCAGACGCCCATCAGCAGGCCGATCTTCCAGAGGATCGCGCCGAAGCTTGCGAAGACGATCAGCGCACCGAAATTCGAGCCGAAGTTCAAAAGTTTGGTGTGGGCCGTCGCCTTCAGCACGCCGAAGCCGGCGAGGGTGACGAAGGCGAGCATGAAGAAAGAGCCGGTGCCGGGGCCGAAGACGCCGTCGTAGAAGCCGATGGCCGGCACCAGCGTCAGGCCGAAGGCGAAGGGCGTGATGAGGCGGTGTCTGTCGAGATCGTTGAGGTTCGGTTTGACGGCAAAGAAGATCGCGATTGCCAGCAGCAGCACAGGCATGATCGCTTGAAGCAACTGGCCTGGTACGATCGTGGCAAGAGCGGCGCCGAGTGCCCCGCCCATGAGGGCCATCAGCGCCATCGGCAGCTGTTCGGAAAGCTCCACATGGCCCTTGCGGGCATAGGCGAGCGTCGCGGAAGCTGCGCCGAAGATCGATTGCACCTTGTTGGTTCCGAGCGTCTGCAGCGGCGGGATGCCGGCGATCAACATGGCGGGAACGGTGATGAGACCGCCGCCGCCGGCAATTGCATCGACGAAACCGGCAAAGAAGGCAGCCGCGCAGAGCAGCAGAGGCAGATGGAGGGCAATGTCAGGCAAGATGCTATTCCAGAAGGGTTTTCAGCCGGTCTTGTTGCATTTCCCTCTCCAAGCTGCAATGGCTGCAAGGACACAGCAACGGCACATTCGGCTGCTTCCATGAGCGACATATCTTTCAATCCGTCACGGCGTCATGTGCTCGGTCTTGGCTGCGAGCGCGGGACGCCGGCTGCGGAGGTGTTGGCGCTCGCCGTCGCGGCGCTTGAGGCGGTCGGGATCAGCGCGGATGAGCTCGCCGCCATTGCTTCCATCGACAGCCGCCGGCAGGAGGCGGCAATCCTGGCAGTCGCCAGGCAGTTTGCCGTGCCGGCTCTATTCTTCGACGCTCCGCGACTGGAGCGGGAAACGCCGCGGCTCAGAAATCCATCGGCCGTCGTCTTTGCTCGCGTCGGCTGCCATGGTGTTGCGGAATCGGCGGCGTTTGCTGCGATCGGCGACGATGCCGAACTGGTGCTTGGCAAAATCAAGTCGGCGCAGGCGACGGCGGCAGTCGCCCGAGGCGGGTTGCAGAAAGCCTGACGGTCGCTATGGTGGCGGCAATTCGCGGCGCCAACCGGCAGGCTCGCGATTCACATTTAGAGGATATATTATGCACAAGGTCATTTATGACACTGACCCGGGCGTTGACGACGCCATGGCGCTTCTCTTCCTGCATCGCCATCCCGAAATCGATCTGATCGGCATCACCACGGTCTTTGGCAATGCATCGGTGGAGACGACGACGCGCAATGCGCTCTTCCTCAAGCGTGAGTGGAATATTCCCGCGCCGGTCGCCAAAGGCGCCAGCGTCACCATCGATGCCTCGCGCGCCGAGCGGGAATGGCCCTCCATGGTGCATGGCGACAACGGCCTCGGCGATATCGAGGTGCCCGCAGCGATCGACCTGCCGCTCGATCCGCGCCCGGCTCACCGCTTCATCATCGACACTGTGCGTGCCAATCCTGGCGAGGTGCGTCTGGTCGCGGTCGGACGGATGACCAATCTGGCGATGGCGCTGAAGGAGGATCCCGAGATTGCGACCCTGGTCAAGGACGTCGTCATCATGGGTGGCAACTTCTATGTTCCCGGCAATGTCTCGCCGGTCGCCGAGGCCAATATTCACGGCGATCCCGAGGCCGCCGATATTGTCATGACAGCGCCGTGGAAGGTCGCAGTCATCGGCCTCGACGTCACCTCGATCACCACCATGAGCCGCAGCTATCTCGGCAGGATAGCGGCCGAGGGAGATGGTGCCGTGAAACTGCTCGATGCACTCTCGCAGTCCTATATCGACTTCTACAAGCATGCGGTCGAGGACGGCATGATGGTGCATGACAGCTGCGCCGCAGTCTACGTCGTGGCGCCGGAACTGTTCTCGTCGATATCGGGCGCGGTGCGCGTCGTCTGCGGCGGCATTGCCGACGGCCAGACGATCGTCAAGCCGGATGGCCGCCGCTTCCCGCCCGGCGATTGGGATGATCGGCCGAGCCAAATCGTCACCACAAGGATCGAGCCGGAAAAGGTCCTAAAGCTGATCCGCGATACGCTGCTTCGCGGCTGAGGGCCTTGAAGGACTGATTGCAGCAGGCGCCAACTTTCGACTTGCTTTTTTGGCATCATCCTCGGCCTTGTGTCGAGGGTCTGCCGCGGCCGCCACAGATACTCGGGACAAGGCCGACCATGACGAAGAGGAGTTGGACGACTTTGTCAGCCGTCGGTGCAGCGGGCGGTCTCGTTTGGGTATATTATAATATATCCACACTGTTGTGTCGCTTTCTTGCGATATTGAATCAGCTTGTTTGGAAGGTGAGTCATCGTCATCTCAGCAACTTCAAGTGAGGCAGCGCGGGCGGCGTTGACCTTGGCCCTCGCTGGGCCTAGATCAACAAAATGTCGAATAGCGCATTCTCCCATTTGCCGGCATTGGAGCCGGGCAGCGTCTGGCTCGTCGGGGCCGGTCCGGGTGATCCGGGCTTGCTGACGCTCCTGGCCGCCAAGGGGCTCGCCGAGGCCGATGTGATTGTCCATGACGCGCTGGTCAATGAGGACTGTCTGAGGCTTGCGCACCCCGGCGCCGAATTCGAATATGCCGGCAAACGCGGCGGCAAACCCTCAGCCAAGCAGCGGGATATTTCGTTGCGCCTGGTGGAACTGGCGCACACCGGCAAGCGTGTGCTGCGGCTGAAGGGTGGCGATCCCTTCGTCTTCGGGCGCGGCGGGGAGGAGGCGCTGACGCTGGTCGAGCACAATATCCCTTTCCGCATTGTGCCGGGGATCACCGCCGGTATCGGCGGGCTTGCCTATGCCGGCATTCCGGTGACCCATCGCGAGATCAATCATGCGGTGACTTTTCTCACCGGCCATGATTCCTCCGGCATCGTGCCCGACAGAATCGACTGGGAAGCGATCGGCAAGGGTTCGCCCGTGATCGTCATGTATATGGCGATGAAGCATATCGCCCAGATCAGCGCCAATCTCATTGCGTCGGGCCGCTCGCCGTCCGAGGCTGTAGCTTTCGTCTGCAATGCGGCGACAGGCGCGCAGCAGGTGCTGGAGACGACGCTCGGGCAGGCGACCGAGGCTGTGACCGCCTCCGGTCTCGAGCCGCCGGCGGTGGTCGTCGTCGGCGAGGTGGTGCGGCTGCGGGCCTCGCTCGACTGGGTCGGCGCTCTCGCCGGACGACGCTTGCAGCCTGATCCGTTCCGCCAGTCCGGCCAGGTGCGGGCATGAGCGGCCTCCTGATCGCAGCTCCTTCCTCCGGTGCCGGCAAGACGACGGTGACGCTTGGGCTCCTGAGGGCGCTTCGCCGGCGCGGCATCGCGGTCGCGCCGGGCAAGGCCGGCCCCGACTATATTGATCCCGCCTTCCATGCGGCGGCAAGCGGCACGCCTTGCCTGAACTTCGACCCCTGGGCGATGCGGCCGGAGCTGATCTCGGCCAATGCGACGCTGCATCGCTCCGGCGACCGCATTCTCGTCGTCGAGGCGATGATGGGACTGTTCGATGGGGCGGCCGACGGCAAGGGGACGGCAGCGGATCTGGCCGCCCAGCTCGGCCTTTCCGTGGTGCTGGTCGTCGACGCTTCGCGCATGTCGCAATCGATAGCGCCGCTGGTGGCGGGTTTTGCCGGTTTCCGCGCCGATGTCCGCGTTGCCGGCGTCATCCTCAACAAGGTCGGCAGCGAACGGCACGAGGCGATGCTGCGTCAGGCGCTCGAGGCGATCCGGATGCCCGTGATCGCCGTGATCGGCGGCGACAAGGCGCTTGCCTTGCCGGATCGCCATCTCGGCCTTGTTCAGGCCTGTGAACATCCGAGCCTCGAAGGTTTCATCGAGCATGCGGCGGATGCCGTCTCCGAGGAATGCAATTTCGAGTTTCTGCTGCGCATCGCGAGGCAGGGCCTCAACCGACCGTCGGCTGCCAATATCGATCGTCTGCCGCCGCTCGGCAGTCGCATTGCAGTGGCCCGCGATATCGCTTTCGCCTTTTCCTATGAACATATGCTGCTTGGCTGGCGGCGGCGGGGGGCTTCGATTTCCTTCTTCTCGCCGCTTGCCGACGAGGCGCCTGCTGCCGACGCCGATGCGATCTATCTGCCCGGGGGTTATCCCGAGCTGCATGCCGGAACGCTCTCCCAAGCGCCCAATTTCCGCGTCGCCCTCCTCGATGCGGCGGCGCGCGGCATCCGGATCTATGGCGAGTGCGGCGGCTACATGGTGCTCGGCGAAGGGCTGATTGACGCAGAGGGCAAGCGTCACGAGATGCTCGGCCTGCTGCCCGTCGTCACCAGCTATGCCGCGCGCAAACGCCATCTCGGTTATCGTCACGTCATGCCGCTCGACGGTGCAATCTTTCAGCGGGCGATGACGGCGCATGAGTTCCACTATTCCAGCCTCATTTCCGAAGGCGAGGGCGAGCGGCTGTTTCAGGTCCGGGATGCGATCGGAACCGATCTCGGCCGGGCGGGGCTCCGGCGCGGGCAGGTTGCGGGTTCCTACATGCATCTGATCGATCTCGCCGGGATTGCCGCGTGAGCGCGCCGATCGTCCATGGTGGCGGAGTTACTGCCGCTGCTGCCGCATTTGGCGGCAGGCCGGAGGACTGGCTCGACCTTTCCACCGGGATCAACCCGTGCCCGGCTGCCCTGCCGGAAATCCCGACAAGGGCCTGGCACCGCCTGCCGGACAGCCATCTGGTCGATGAGGCAAGGCGGGCGGCGCGCGATTACTACGGGAGCGGCCAGATCCTGCCGCTGCCGGTGCCCGGAACGCAATCGGTGATCCAGCTTCTGCCGCGGTTGCTGACAAAGGGGGAGGGCGCCAGGGTCGCCGTCGTGGCGCCGACCTACGGCGAGTATGCGCGCGCCTTTATTTCGGCCGGTTTTGCGGTCGACACCGTCGATGATGTCGCTGCGATCGGAACCGAGCATCGGCTTGCCGTCGTCGTCAATCCGAACAATCCCGATGGGCTGACATGGCCGAACGAGACGCTGATCGGACTGCACGAGAGGATGAAGGCGGTCAATGGGCTTCTCGTTGTTGACGAGGCGTTCGGCGATACCGATCCAGCGCTGAGTCTTGCGGGCGTCGCGCAGAGGCTCTCAAACCTGGTGATCTTTCGCTCCTTCGGCAAGTTTTTTGGGCTCGCCGGCCTGCGGCTCGGTTTTGTGATTGCACGTGACGACATTCTCAAGCGTTTCGAGGAGTGGCTCGGACCCTGGGCGGTTTCCGGGCCGGCGCTTTCGATAGCAGGCTCGCTGCTGCGTTCGGACGTTTCTTTCATCCGCCGGCTTATCGATGAACGCAGCGCCGGGCTTCGTGCGGTGCTGGGCGGGGTCGGGCTCCGGATTGCAGGGGGAACAGGGTTGTTTGCCCTTGTCGACGATGCCAGGGCGAGCGACATTTACACGCATCTCTGCCGGCATCATATTCTCGTCCGCAAGTTCGACTATGCGCCCGGATGGCTGCGTTTCGGGCTGGCGCCCGATCCGGCGGCGGACCGGCGGCTTGGCGAAGTCCTTCAGAGATTTGAGTGATGACGATCGACCTAAACCTTCTCGTGCTGCTTCTGGCGCTGCTGCTCGACCGGATCGTCGGCGATCCGCGATGGCTCTGGTCGCGCGTGCCGCATCCTGTCGCGATGTTCGGAGCGGTGATCTCCTATGCCGACCAGCAGCTCAATCCTTCAAGCCTTACGGGGCATCAACGGCGGATGAACGGCGTTGCCGCCATCCTGGCGTTGCTGCTGCTCGCCGTGGCGGCCGGCTTCGTGTTCAACCGGTTTTTCGCGCTGTTCGGCCTCGGCGGCATCCTGCTGGAGACCGGACTGGTGGCGATCTTTCTGGCGCAGAAGAGCCTTGCCGACCATGTCACTGCCGTTGCCGTCGCCCTGCGCGAGGAGGGGCTTGCCGGTGGGCGGGCCGCCGTCTCCCGCATTGTCGGGCGCGATCCCGAGACGCTGGATGAGCCGGCCGTTTGCCGTGCTGCGATCGAAAGCCTTGCCGAGAACTTCTCCGATGGCGTCGTCGCGCCGGCGATTTGGTATGCTATCTTCGGCCTGCCAGGGCTTTTCGCTTACAAGATGCTGAACACGGCGGACTCGATGATCGGCCATAGATCGGAAAAATATATCGATTTCGGCTGGGCGGCCGCTCGGCTCGACGATCTCGCCAACTGGCCGGCCGCGCGCCTTTCGATCCTGCTGATTGCTGCAGGCGCCTGGATCCGGCGCGGCACCAGCGCCTGCCGCGAGGCGATCCGGGTGGCTATGCGCGACGGCGGCTTGCACCGTTCGCCGAATTCCGGCCGGCCGGAAGCGGCAATGGCTGGTGCGCTGAATGTCCAGCTCGCAGGACCGCGCATCTATGGCGGTGTGCTCGTTACCGAGCCGATGATCAACAATCCCGGACGCGATGTCGCGACATCCGGCGACATCGAAAACGGGGTCTCAGTGTATCAGGCGAGCTGCATGGTGCTTGCCGGCGTGACGTTCGGATTGTTTTTGTGCTTTCTGTGAGGGGCTTGCGGTAGAGCTCACGCCGCAGTGGACAGTCCCGCCCCAAACGTTTATGCGAAACGCCTCATATCCATCAGACCGGAAGCAGAGCGATGACAGTTCAGGTTGAACTACCGTGCCCGAAGTGCAAAAGCACCAAGATGAAATTCGAGCGTCCGGAGATCCGGGAGACGGACATCATAAGCTGCGCGGCCTGCGGCCATAATCTCGGCACCATGGCCTCCATCCGCGAAAGGATGAACAAGGCCTATCAGCAGCTCAAGCAGAGGCCGGCGGCGCGCAAGCTTCAGTGAGGCGGAGCGGTCGTCCTGCGGCGCTTAAATCCGTCATTGCCCTGTTAGAATTGTGATTACCATTCGGGTTAAAGCTATATAATCAAGTATCGTCGTAGTCTCTCTGGCGTGAGGGCGCAATCAAATGCGCGGGTGCGAAGAGGGATTATCATGAAGACGATTTTTGCCGCCGCGGCGGTAAGCTTATTGCTGCAGTTTTCTCCAATTGCCGCTGAAGCAGCAACGCTGGTTGCCAATATCAGCATCGGCAAACAGACGATGACCGTCACCGAGGACGGCTTCGTCAAATATCGCTGGAAGGTTTCGACCGCGCGCAATGGTTATGTCACGCCCACCGGCTCCTGGAGCGCCAAATGGCTGTCGCGCGATCACCGTTCGCGCAAATACGACAATGCGCCGATGCCGTATGCTGTATTTTTCAGCGGCGGTTACGCCGTTCATGCCACCTTCGATCTGAAGCGTCTCGGCACACCGGCCTCGCATGGCTGCGTTCGCTTGCATCCCGACAATGCGGCCGAGTTCTTCTCACTGGCGCGGCAGGCAGGTCTTGCCAATACCCGCGTCGTCATCACGCGTTGATCCCGGATCAGCGCGTGAAACCTGAATTCGGCGTCGGACCGCAGACGACGCCGTGCCGCGCCTGGCGGGAAAGACGTGCAACGGGCGTGCCTGTCTCAAAAATCTCAATGCTGGCAACGTCGATCGTCGCGATCCTTTAAAAAGCCGGACATGCTGGAACGCGATCGCAATTCCTTCCAGCGCAGCTTGATGATTATCAAATGCCGGCGCGCATTATTTGATTCAGATCAAAGACCGGTGCGGATGTTGGGCAGCCGCATCCTGTTTTCGGCGCCAGCACTCGCCGGCGTTCTATTGCTGTTTAGGCAACACCTTATTGTCAAATTGCCGCGACGCCCGGACGAAAGCATTGGCTTTTGAAAAGGATTTGCCTATGAGGGGGTTTAAATCGTCATTTCATGAGGTACAGCGCGTGACCGCTACATTCGATAAAGTTGCCGACATTATTGCAGAAACCAGCGAGATCGATCGCGCCACGATCACGCCGGAGAGCCATACGATCGACGACCTCGGTATCGACAGCCTCGATTTCCTCGATATCGTCTTTGCGATCGACAAGGAATTCGGCATCAAGATTCCGCTCGAAAAGTGGACGCAGGAGGTCAACGAAGGCAAGGTTTCCACCGAAGAATATTTCGTGCTGAAGAACCTCTGTGCCAAGATCGACGAGCTCAAAGCGGCCAAGGCCTGAGCGACACATCAGTCTTTTTCGAACGCCCTGCCGCCCTGACTATGGCGGCCGGGCGGTTTCGTTCCTAATTAGGCGTCACCGGCGGGCGGATTTGGCCTTCCGGGCCGGAGGATCCGAATGCTGCTGGAATACTTCCAGATGATTGACCGCGTCGAAGCGGTGGACCTGAAGAAGGCTACGCTGA
Source organism: Rhizobium sp. BK049 (assembly GCF_014193135.1). Classification (NCBI taxonomy): domain Bacteria; kingdom Pseudomonadati; phylum Pseudomonadota; class Alphaproteobacteria; order Hyphomicrobiales; family Rhizobiaceae; genus Rhizobium; species Rhizobium sp. BK049. The sequence continues at coordinate 41,596 of NZ_JACHYV010000020.1, read as the reverse complement.
CGGCGCGATCCGTCGTGCCGGCCAAGAGCCCCGTCTTCGAAGGCCATTTTCCCGGTATGCCGCTCGTTCCCGGCGTGCTCCTGATCGAAACCATGGCGCAGGCCTCCGGCATGCTGGTGCTTGCCGCCACCGACTTTGCCGCAATGCCCTTCCTGATGTCGGTCGACGGCGCCAAGATGCGCACCTTCGTCGAGCCGGAAGCCGTGCTCGATATCGAGGCGGTGTTGGAGCATGACGGGTCGGGTTTTGCGGTCACCAAAGCCAAGATCACCAGCGGCGGCAAGAAGGTCTGCGATGCGCAGCTGAAACTGCGCACCATGCCCTTCAGCGAAGTTCCGCTCGGCGATATCGTGAAAAAACGCGCCGGCGAGGTCGGGCTTCTCGAAGCGATCGCAGCGCAGGGAGTGGTTGGATGAGCAAGGCCGCAAACGACGTCGTCATTTCAGGCGTCGGTATCGTTACCTGTCAGGGCGTCGGCAAGGAGGCGCATGTCGCGCTGCTTTCGGCCGACAGCACGCCGAGGGCGATCGTCGAGACAGAGAAATTCAAACCCTATCCGGTGCATCCGCTGCCTGAGATCGACTGGTCGCAGCAGATTGCCAAGCGCGGCGACCAGCGCCAGATGGAAAACTGGCAGCGCATCGGCGTCTTCGCCGCGGGTCTTGCGCTCGACGATGCTGGATTCAAGGACAATATCGAGGCCTGCGGCACGATGGACATGATCGTAGCGGCCGGCGGCGGCGAGCGCGACATCAACGTCGACACGCTGATCGTCGACGAGGGCTTGAAGCGCAACGACCGCGAACTGCTGCTCAATGAGAAGCTGACAACGGAGCTGAGGCCGACGCTGTTCCTGGCGCAGCTTTCCAATCTGCTTGCCGGCAATATCTCCATCGTTCACAAGGTCACCGGCTCCTCGCGGACCTTCATGGGCGAAGAAGCGTCGGGTGTTTCCGCCGTCGAGACGGCGTTCTGGCGCATTCGCTCCGGCGAATCCACCCATGCGCTGGTCGGCGGCGCCTTTGCTGCCGAGCGTCCGGACATGATCCTGCTCACTGAAGCGATCGGCGCGCATACGCGCGGCGAATGGGCGCCGCTCTGGTCGCGCTCGGACCTCGAGGGCGGCGGCATGATCACCGGTTCGGCCGGCGCTTTCCTGGTGCTGGAATCGCGCAAGCACGCGGAAGAGCGCGGCGCGCACATCTATGCGACGATCAGCGCCGTTGAAGGCGATCGCGGCAACCGCGCTGCCGGCAATTTCGAAGTGCGGATGGAACGGCTGCTGAAGCCTGCCGCCGAGCTGCCGGCAGAGAGCATGGCGATCTTCTCCGGTTCGACCGGCATGCACGAGATCGCCGCCCGCGAAAAGGCGGTGCTGGAACATCAGCTTCCGGGTGCGGCGATCCGCGGCTTCGGCGGCGTTTCCGGTCACACGATCGAAGCGCAATTCCCGCTAGGGCTGGCGCTCGCAGCCCTTGCAATCGATGCCGAGGCCAAGGTTCCGCCCTTCGACGCCGCCCATGAAGCGCCGATGAAGGCGGGAACGAAGGCGGCTGTCGTAACTACGGTCGGACATCAGCGCGGCGAGGGCGTCGCCGTTCTTTCCGCAGAGGCGTGAGGAGAGAGATATGACAGCTTCCGCTTACAGAGATCATCTCGGCCGACCGATCGTCGCAGTGACCGGCATGGGCATCATCACCTCGCTCGGCCAGGGCCTGAAGGACAACTGGGCGGCCCTTTCCTCGGGCACCTCTGGTATCCACGCAATCAACCGCTTTCCGACCGAAGGCCTGTCGACACGCATCGCCGGCACAGTCGATTTCATCGAAATTCCGGTGCCGAACGCCGTCGAGCGTTCCTATGCCTTTGCCCGCGAGACCACCATCGAAGCATTTGCCGACGCGGGTCTTTCAGGCGATTTCAACGGTCCGCTGTTCCTTGCCGCGCCGCCGATCGAGCCGGAATGGAGCGCCCGCTTCGAACTTGCAGACCGTTCGCCGGCCGCCGACCATCCAGGCGACGCCTATGAGCGCTTCCTGACGGCGCTGCGCCAGCGGCCCGACCCGGCCTTCCACGAGGCGGCGCTGTTCGGTGCGATTTCCGAGCGTCTGGCCGACCGGTTCGGCACGCGCGGCCTTCCCGTGACGCTGTCGACGGCCTGCGCTTCCGGCGTCACCGCGATCCAGCTCGGCATCGAGGCGATTCGTCAGGGGCGCACCGATCGCGCTTTGACGGTTGCGACCGATGGGTCGCTCAGCGCCGAAGCGCTGATCCGCTTCTCGCTTCTGTCGGCTCTTTCGACGCAGAACGATCCGCCGACCAAGGCCTCCAAGCCGTTCAGCAAGGACCGCGACGGCTTCGTCATCGCCGAGGGTGCGGCGACGCTGGTCCTGGAATCGCTGGAAGCGGCGGTCGCCCGCGGTGCCAGGGTGCTCGGAATCATGAAGGGCGCCGGCGACAAGGCCGATAGCTTCCACCGCACTCGCTCCTCGCCCGACGGCGGACCGGCTATCTCAACGATCCGCGCGGCCCTTGCCGACGCCGGCATCGACGAGAGCGGCATCGGCTACATCAATGCGCACGGCACCTCGACGCCCGAAAACGACAAGATGGAATATGGCGCGATGTCGGCTGTCTTCGGCGAACGACTCGTCGGCATTCCCGTCTCGTCGAACAAATCGATGATCGGCCATACGCTGACGGCAGCGGGTGCGGTCGAAGCGGTGTTCTCGCTGCAGACGATGCTGACGGGCACGTTGCCGCCGACGATCAACTACACCAATCCCGATCCGTCGATCGTGCTTGATGTCGTGCCGAACAAGAAGCGGGAAGCCCAGGTTTCGGCCGTTCTTTCCAACTCCTTCGGCTTCGGCGGGCAGAATGCCAGCCTTGTCATGGCGCTCGAACCGGCTTAAGCGGTTCCCGACAAATTTAAGACGAGACGAACGCCTTCGAGGCGAGGGATTTTGCCATGCGCGCTTTGCAACTGATCGATGACCGCAAGCTTGAGATCACCGACCTGCCGGAACCGGACGCACCCGCTGCAGGCGAGGTGACGCTGCGCGTCAAGGCGGTGGCCCTCAACCATATCGACGTCTGGGGCTGGCGCGGCATGGCTTTCGCCAAGCGCAAGATGCCGCTCGTCATCGGCGCGGAAGCCTCCGGTGTCGTCGAGGCGATCGGTCCCGGTGTCGCCAACGTCCTGCCGGGCCAGCTGGTTTCGATCTACGGCGCGCGCACCTGCGGCCTCTGCCGTCCCTGCCGCGAAAGCCGCGACAATCTCTGCGAACATGTCTCCGGCGTGCACGGCTTCCATCTCGACGGCTTCGCGCAGGAAAAGGTGAACCTGCCGGCGCGTCTGCTGGTTCCGGCCCCCCCCGGTGTCGATGCGATCGGCGCAGCATTGGCACCCGTCACCTTCGGCACGGTCGAGCATATGCTGTTCGACAATGCCAAGCTCGAGCCCGGCGAAACGATCCTCGTTCATGCCGGCGGCTCCGGCATTGGTACTGCGGCGATCCAGCTTGCCAAGAAGATCGGCTGCACCGTGATTACCACGGTCGGTTCCGATGACAAGATCGAGAGGGCCAAGGCGCTCGGCGCCGATCACGTCATCAACTACCGCACCGACCGTTTCGAAGGCGTGGTGCGCAAGCTGACCAAAAAGAAGGGCGTCGACGTCGTCTTCGAACATGTCGGCAAGGACACCTGGGCGGGATCGATGCTTTGCATGAAACGGGGTGGGCGTCTCGTCACCTGCGGCTCGACCTCGGGCGTCTCGACAGAGATGAACCTGATGATGCTGTTTCAGCAGCAACTGAAGCTGCTCGGCTCGTTCGGCTGCCGCATGGAGAACATGGCCGATGCGATGCAGAAGATGGGTCGCGGGCTCGTCCATCCCGTCATCGACACCGAAGTCGGATTCGACGATATCGACCGGGCGCTGGAGCGGATGGAATCGCGCCAGATCTTCGGCAAAATCATTCTGAAGATGGACTGACCTCACGTGAAGCTGTTCATTACCCGGGTCGTTCTGGCGCTCAGGAATTTCCAGCAATGGCTGGTGGCGCAGGTGATGTTCGGCTTCCTGAATGTGCTGAAGCTGTTTCCGGCCGATGGCGCGATTCGCTTCGCCGACCGGATGATGCGCCGCCTCGGCCGGCGGACGCGCCGTCATAGACTGATGCTTGTCAATCTGCGCAACGCTTTCCCTGAGAAGAGCGAGGCCGAGATCGAAGAGATCGCGCTCGGCAGCTGGGGAAATATGGGCCGGTTTGCGGCCGAATACGTCTTCCTCGACGAATTGTTCGACTACGACCCCGAACGGCCGGAGCCGGGCAGGGTGGAGGTGTCGGGCATCCCCATCTTCCTCGACCTGCGCGACAATCCGCGCCCCTTCATCGTCTTTACCGGCCATACCGCCAATTTCGAGCTGCTGCCGGTGGCGGGCGCGGCCTTCGGGCTCACCGTCACCGTACTTTTCCGGCCGCCGAACAATCCCTATGTCGCCAAGAAGGTGTTCGACTTCCGCAGTGCGCGCATGGGCAAGCTGGTGCCCTCGCATGCCGGCTCCTCCTTCGCGCTCGCACGCCAGTTGGAGGCGGGCCAGGGGGTGGGCGTGCTCGTCGACCAGAAATTCGGCAAGGGGCTGAAAGGCACCTTCTTCGGGCGAGAGGTGAAGACCAATCCGCTGTTGCCGAAGCTGGTGCGCCAGTTCGATTGCGAGGTCTATCCGGCGCGCTGCATCCGCCTTCCGGAGAATCGCTACCGGCTGGAAATTGAGCCGCGGCTGGAGATGCCGCGCGACGCCAAAGGCAATCTCGACCTGCCTGCCGCCGCCCAGCTACTCAATGACAAGGTGGAAAGTTGGGTGCGGGAATATCCGGAACAGTGGCTTTGGTATCACGACCGCTGGCAGATCAAGAAGACGCTCGCGCCTTGAAAATCAAACCCTGATTTATCAGCGGTGAAAAGCGGCAGGTGCTCTCGGATTGAAAACGAGTAAACTTCATGTTAGCCGTCACTACCAAGGCGAGAATAATATCCACCTCAGGGCGCATTTGGGAAATGCAGCCACACAATTTGGACACGCCACTTGGGACAATGGGAGTGGGAGGCGTCTTGCTGGAGCTTTTTCGAGCCTTTTCCTTGCGCTGCGCGCAAATAGAGGAAGCCATACGCCAAGGCGACGATCAGCGCGTCATGTTGCTCGACCGTCATGTCGAGCCGCTGGTCGAGGCCATCCTGGCCTGCCGGGCGGCCAATCTGCTCGAAGTCTACATGCAATTGCAGTTCGTCAGCCATCTTGTCGCCCGGGACGCGGACGACAGCGCCAGTGTCAGAGAACATGCGGCGGTGCTTTCCTATCTGCTCGACTGTTATTTCGGCACGCATGCGCCGGACTGGCGGGTGCCTTCGCCGCAGGATGTGCGCATCGAGCCGCCGGCAGCCTATGTGCCCGACACCGACAATGGCCACTTCCTCAACGCCGCGATCCTCGAAAGCCTGCCGGATCGGGTGGCGGTGCTGACCAGGGACTACCGCTACCTCTATTCCAACGCGGCCAACAGTGCCCATCTGGACAGGAGGCCGATGGAACTGATCGGGCGTCACCTTTCCGAATTCATCGGCGAGGAACGATTTGCCGAATGCGCCAAGCATAAGTTGGACATCTGTTTTGCCGGCGGGGAGGTCGACTACACTTATGAGCGCCGGACCGGCGGCGGCGTATCCCGCCAGGTGCGCTGTCGCATGTCGCCGCTGCGCGATGCGGGCGGCATTGTCATCGGCGCTCTGATCGTGATGGATCGGTAGTCTACAGCAATTCCGTTTTTCTTCGAACCACGGAATTGTTCTATCTCTTTGTTTTAACGCAACTCCGGACGCAAAACCGCTGCACACTTTTGCTGGAATTGCTCTAATTTACGCCGTCGCCCAGACGGCGAGCTCGTAGCCGTCGCGGTCGAGGAAATGGAAGCGGCGGCCGCCGGGAAAATCGGTGATCGGCCGGCAGATCGTGCCGCCGGCCCTTTCGACCGAAGTCAGCACTTCTTCCAGATCCCTGGCGTAGACGACGACGAGGGGGCCGCCCGGCCGGACGGGGCCGAAATCGGTGAAGCCGCCTTTCAGCCGGCCGTCGTCAAATTCGCAGTAATTCGGGCCGTAATCGGTGAAACGCCAGCCGAAGGCCGAGCCGTAAAAGGCTTTGGCGGCGGCGATGTCGGAGACGTTGAATTCAACATAGTCGATGCGGCGGTCGTTGTGTTCGGAGTTTTCAGACATCTATCTCTCCATCAGGGCTTTCAGCATGACGAGATCCTTCTCGATATGCGCGGCATCAGCGGCAAATTGCGCATCTGTCATGCCGGGCAGACGCAGCAGCGTGAACATGACCTCGCAGCCATCGCCGTTCGGTACGATGCGCAGGGCATTATAAACCCGGAGCCCGGATTCGATCGTCACCGTATGATCGATCACGCCGAATTCATTGGCGGGAACGAAGCTCACTTTGATGGTGCCGAGGGGACCGTGGGCGATCCAGTCGGCGCCGTCGGGCTCGAAACCGGTGGCAAGGCCGGAGGCCCAGAGCGGCATGTTCTCCGGCTTGCGGGCGAAGTCGTAGACATCCCGCCAGTCGCGCTCGATCGACTGGTGGATGATTTTTGCAGGCATTGTCGCCATGGTGCAGGTCCTTGTATTTGGGTTTCCCTGAATAATAAGGCCGGCCGGCGGTGTCTTGAACAAAACGGTCAGCCGGATCCTTCCCGCTTGCCGAGTTGGTCAAGAATGATGGCAGGGGTGAGAGTCGAGAGTTCTGCGACCTCGCGTGTCATGTGGGCCTGGTCGGCAAAGCCCGCTTCGAGCGCGATGCGGGCGAGTTGCATCGTGTCCACCCTGCGGCAGAGGTCGAGGAAACGCTGGAACCGGCGGATGCGTTCCAGTGTCTTTGCGCCATAGCCGAAATGATGGTGGCAGCGGCGGCGCAGTTGCCTTTCGCTCATCCCGAGCTGGTCGGGCAGGCCGGAGGTTGGGCGGCCGCTGTCGGCGGCGGCGAAGATCACGGCGGCGTCTTGGGCGGGCTCCTCCTCATCGCGCGCGGCCCCTTCAAGCAGACGGCCGAACAGCGTCGCGGCGGCCGCGGGATCCGGGCAATCCCGCAGCCGCGCCTCGAATTCGCTCGTATCCTTCCGTCCGATATCGGCAAGCGGCACCGACAGGCCGACCAGCGCCGAGAGCGGCGTCTTCAGCCAGGATGCTGCGGCGCCCGGCGCAAAGCGCGCGCCGATGACGGTCGCGCCCGGCCTTATGATCGGGAAGGCCGCGATCCGGTCAGGACCGGCGACGACAAGCCGCCCGTCCATCCAGAGGAGATCACAATAGCCATCCGGCACGATCGCCACCGTCGCCGCCGCCCCGTCCCTAAGTGTATGCGACCAGAGGCAGCTGAAATGGCGCCGTAGCGCTGGCGGCGGCGCATATTCGCGGTAGCGGCCGGCGCGGGCCGCAAGCAGCGCCATGTCTTTTCGTCTTTTCGAAACCAAACGATATCTCCCGAGGTCCGCATGATAACATGAGATAGGGCAGTACGGGCGATCGCGAATATTTTGCGGCTTCCGGATCGGGCTGCAGATGAAAAGTTGTCGGACAAGTCAGACGATCAAAGCTGCATTTCAATGGCTTTTGCGAACCGATTAGACCCTCGCGAGACTTGCCGTTTGAGCGAGACAGTGCCACAACACCGGTCCAAATGACACATCGGAGGTTTGTCGTGGAAAAGGCAGAAATCGGACTGATCGGCCTTGCGGTCATGGGCTCCAACCTGGCGCTCAACATCGCGGAGAAAGGCAATAAAATCGCGGTCTTCAACCGCACGCCTGAGAAAACCGACGAATTCTACGAAACCGCCGGCGATCTGAAGAAGCAGATCATTCCCTGCAAGACCATCGAGGAGTTCGTCGATGCAATCCGGCCGCCGCGTCCGATCATCATCATGATCAAGGCCGGTGACGCCGTCGACCAGCAGATGGAGGCGTTGCGCCCGCATCTTGCCAAGGGCGACATCATGATCGATGCCGGCAACGCCAATTTCCGCGACACCGTCGCCCGCTTCGACCGCCTCAAGGATACGGAACTGACATTCATCGGCATGGGGGTTTCCGGCGGCGAAGAGGGTGCGCGCCACGGCCCGTCGATCATGGTCGGCGGCACGGAGGAATCCTGGAAGCGCGTCGAGAAGGTGCTGACTTCGATTGCCGCCCGCTACAATGACGAGCCCTGCGTCGCCTGGCTCGGCAACGACGGCGCCGGCCATTTCGTCAAGACCATCCATAACGGCATCGAATATGCCGACATGCAGATGATCGCCGAGATCTACGGCATCCTGCGAGACGGTCTCGGCAAGAGCGCCTCCGAAATCTCCGGCATCTTCGGCGAGTGGAACAAGGGCCGACTGAACTCCTATCTGATCGAGATCTCCGAGAAGGTGCTTGCGGCGAGCGATCCCGTCTCCGGGGGGGCGATGGTTGACATGATCCTGGACAAGGCAGGCCAGAAGGGCACCGGCAAGTGGTCGGCGATCGAGGCGCAGAACATGGGCATTCCGGCAACGGCGATCGAAGCCGCGGTTGCCGCCCGCAGCCTCTCCTCAATGAAGTCTGAGCGCGAAGCCGCCGAAAAGATCTTCGGTAATCTCGGCAGCGTCTTCCCGACCGCCTACGGGCCCGAGCTCAATAAGGATCTGGAACTGGCACTGTTTGCCGGCAAGATCGGCGCCTATGCGCAGGGCTTCGCCGTGATGGCGGAAGCTTCCAAGGAGTTCAACTGGTCGCTGCCGATGCCTGTTATCGCGAAGATCTGGCGTGCCGGCTGCATCATCCGCTCGCAGTTCCTCGATGAGATCACCAAGGCTTTCACCGATGCGCCCGATGCGGCGAACCTCATCGTCACGCCGGCCTTCTCATCCATGGTCAAGGAATCGATCCCGGCGCTTCGCCGCGTCGTGACCGCCGCTCTCGCCGCCGGCCTGCCGGTGCCGGCGCTGACCTCGGCGCTCAGCTATTTCGACGCCTACCGCCAGGGCAGGGGGACGGCCAACCTCATCCAGGCCCAGCGCGACTTCTTCGGCGCTCACGGCTTCGACCGCCTCGATGGCAAGGACTTCCACCACGGCCCCTGGGGCAGCGGTGCTGCGACCTTCTGAGGTTTGCGGAGAAAGACATCGAGGAAGCCCGGCCGTTGCGCCGGGCTTTCTTGTGAGATCGCTGCCTGACCCGACAACTGTGTTGTTTCTGCCTGTGCAAACTGGCTTGTTGATTTCCGACTTTCCCTTCATAGCATTTGCGGAAGACCGTTCCGGAGAACTAAAGGAATGCTCATCCGATACGAGACGCCGGCCGATATCGAAGCGATTCAGAATTTGACCTCGGCCGCCTTCAAGCCGATGCCCTATAGCGAGGGTACGGAAGCGGAGATCATCCGGAGGCTTCGCTTGAGCGGCGATCTGGCGATATCGCTGATTGCCGAGGAGGATGGCGAGATCCTGGGGCACGTCGCGTTCTCGCCGGTGACGGTCAACGGAGTACATGACGGGTGGTTCGGGCTGGGGCCGATAGCGGTCACGCTGGAGAGACAGCGGCAGGGCATCGGAAGGGCGCTTACGGCGAAGGGGCTCGAATTGCTGAAGGAGATGGGCGCGAGGGGGTGCGCGCTGATCGGCAATCCCGAGGTCTACAGCGGGGCGGGCTTCAGCAGCGACGGCCAATTAACATATCATGATCTCGATACGCGGCTCGTGCAGCGGATTGTTTTTCACGGACCGGCGCCAAGCGGGGTGCTTCGGTTCGCTCCGGCGTTCGAAAACTAGCGGAAGGGCGAGACATGTCAGAGGCGGGCGCTATTAGCCTCCGAACCAAGCGTCTGAAGCTTCGTATGCCTGACATCGACGACTTCGATGCCTACGCCCGGATAATGGCCTCGCCACGGTCCGCCGGGATGGGCGGCCCCTTTGATCTGCGGGCGGCGTGGGGGATGTTCTGTCACGACGTCGCTCTCTGGCAGCTTTTCGGGCACGGCGCGATGATGATCGACCTCAGCGAAACCGGCCAATGCATCGGCCAGGTGGGGATCAACCATGGGCCGCTCTTTCCGGAAAAGGAGCTGGGCTGGTTCGTTTTTGACGGCTTCGAGGGCCGCGGCTATGCGACCGAGGCGGCTTCGGCGCTGCGGGACTGGGCCTTCCAGACGCTCAAACTGTCGTCGCTCGTCAGTTATATCGCGCCTGACAATTCTGCATCCGTTGCCGTTGCCGAACGGCTGGGGGCGCGTCTTGATCCGGCAGCGCCTCGAACTGATCCTGCCGATCTCGTCTATCGTCACCTAGCTTCCTAAGACCGGGCGGTAAGCGATCGAGGCATGTCTCAATCCTTACATCTTGATAGGTCAGGATCGGTGCTGCAAGAAATGGGAATAGCGGATGACGGCCGCAAAACAGGAACATTGGGACGAGGTTTACCGCACGAAAGCGGCTGACAACGTCAGCTGGTATCAGCCGACGCCCGCGCCTTCGCTCAAGGCGCTTGACGAGCTGCATGTGCCGGTTACGGCCGCGCTGATCGATGTCGGCGGCGGCGCGTCGAGCCTTGTCGACCGTCTCCTCGAGCGCGGCTGGTCCGACCTCACGGTTCTCGATATCGCTGCGCCGGCGTTGGATGTCGCCAAGGCACGGCTGCATGGTGACGCCGCCCGGGTCGCCTGGCTCATGGCCGATGTCACCGAATGGCGACCAGGGCGGTGCTACGACATATGGCACGACCGCGCCGTCTTTCATTTCCTCACCGAGCCGGAGCAGCGGATCGCCTATCGCCGCGCCCTGGAAACCGGCACGGCGCCGGGCAGCGTCGTGATCATCGCCACCTTCGCACCTGACGGGCCGGAGCGGTGCAGCGGTCTGCCGGTTCAGCGTTACGATGCGGCGGCGCTCGCGTCGGAATTCTCTTCCGCATTCGTCCTGGAAAGCGAGTGGCGTGAGGAGCATAGGACGCCTGCCGGGGGCCGGCAGTCGTTTCAGTGGTGCGTCTTTCGTCGGCGTTAAGGCGACTAGAGCTTTCCGGGCTAGATTGAAGCATTCTGCCGGAGCAGGTTTTCGTCAGGGTAAAGGCGATTGGCGACGGGCATACCCCAAGGTACGTCCGAGCCGATCGCCTTTGATCCTGGCTAGAGATGCCCGGCCCACCGGCCGCACCGCTTCGCTGTGGCGAAGCGATAAGTGCGTCCGGCGATTCTGAAGTCTTGCAGATTTGCCAGGCAAATCTGCGGGAGGGTTGGCTGAAACGGGCCGCCTGATCGACCGGCCGGCTTGGCCGTAGAACTGGGCTACGATACGCGCCGGCCGGTCGACCATCCGACTCCGTTTGAGCCAACAGAATGCTTCAATCTAACCCGGAAAAGCTCTCGCCCCAAGGCAATCGAGGATGAAATCGGCCCGTTCGGCAACCCCGATTTTTGGCAGTATGACGACCTCGTAACCGAGTGTCGGATAGGTCGCGGCGAGCCGATCATATTCTGCGACGGCCTCTTCGAAGCCATGGCGGCGCTCGGGGTCGGTCGTGTAGATCTCGGGCCATGGCGGCGTCAGAAAAACGCTTCCGTTATATCGATGGGCGGCGGTCATTCGTTCCAGGACCGGTTCGCCGGTCATGTGCTGCAGGCCGAGGCGGCATCGATCAGCCCGCGGTCGAAAAACGTCCAGCCCGTCCATTCGCGCGCTGCCGTGTAGTCGGCCATCGCCATCTCGATCGCGCGGCGGGCAAAGGCAATCGCGTCGATCCAGGGCAGGGCGGTTCCACTGCTCTCGAGCTCCTGCTTGACGATCCGCCGGCCAGGCTCTTCGACGATCCTATGACCGCGACGGCCAAGCTCAGCAAGCAGCGTCGATTTTCCGCCGCCGGAACATCCGGAAATCAGAACCGACCTGTTCATGAACTAGCCTGCCCTGTGGGCGCGCGCCATTCCGTGGTCCACCAGCCGGTCGATGATCTCGGCATAGCCGACGCCACTTGCCGCCATTGCCTTGGAATACATGCTGATATCGGTGAAACCGGGAATGGTGTTGAGCTCGTTGATGACGAAGCGCATGTCCGATGTCAGGAAGAAATCGACGCGTGCCATGCCGTCGCAGCCGACGGCCCGGAAAGCCCGTGCGGCCACGTCGCGCATGGCGGCCTCGATCTCCGCCGGCAGGTCGGCCGGCACTTTCAAGGCGGCGCCGTTCTCATCGATATATTTGGCGTTGTAATTGTAGAAGCCGTGGCTTTCGGCCGGCACGATCTCGCCCGGGCGGGAGACGAAGAGCTTGCCGTCGGTATCCTCGAGCACGCTGAATTCGATCTCGCGGCCGGCGACGAATTCCTCGGCGAGCAGAGTGCGGTCGTGGCGGAAGGCCTGCTCGAGCGCTGCGGCGAATTCCTGGCTGGCATGGACCTTGGCGACGCCGACCGACGATCCCTGCCGTGCCGGCTTGATGAAGAGCGGCAGGCCGAGTTCGCCTTCGAGCGCGGAGAGTGAAGGGGCGGCGCCTTCATGGATCGTCACGGCGCGCGCCACCGGCAGGCCTGCCGCTCGCAGCAGGCGCTTGGCGATGTCCTTGTCAAGGGCCGTGGCCGAACCGAGGATGCCGCAGCCGGCGAGCGGCACGCGCGCCACTTCAGCTGCGCCCTGCACCGATCCGTCCTCACCATGCGGGCCGTGCAGCACGGGAAACAGGACATCGATTTTTGGCAATTCATACGGCGCGCCATGAGAGGGGGTGGCCAGCATGCGCCCGCGGCCGCCCGGCATGAGGCAGATTTCCGTGCCTGACGAGGGCGTGGTGAGCCTGCCGTCCTCGAAGCTGCTCAGCAGCCATTGTCCCTCGCGGGTGACGAAGACGGGAAAGGCATCGTATTTCTCAGGCTCCAGGGCGGCCATCACGTTGGTCGCCGAGAGGATGGAAACTTCGTGCTCGGCCGAACGCCCGCCGAAGAGCACGGCGATGCGCAGCCTGTTGGGAGAAGGGGTCATGAAAGCCTCCGAAGCGGTGGGATGTCTGAGAGATCAGGCCTCGATCGATATGCCGCGCTGGGCAAAGAAACGATCGAAGACGGCAAGCGGCAGCGCGACATCGGCCTGGCTCGCCGCGTCATGGCCGGACGGATTGTGGAATCGGATCGTCTCCTGCGAGGCTGATGTCACCAGCACGAGATGACCGCCCTTTGCCGGCGGCTCGTGCTCCGGCCAGCGGATGGCCGAATGCACCGAGGCGATGAAGAAGCGGCGTTTCGACAAAAGTTCCGGGATGGCTGACGTCTCGACATTGGTCATCGTCTCGGCGCCGAGGCCGAAACGTTCGCTCACGAAGCGGACGAAGGGGGCGTAGATCAGTCCCTTGATCGAGCCTTCGATCTCGTTGACGACATAGCCGCCGTAAACCGTGCAGGCGCGGGCAAGCTCGAGAGTAGGATGGATCTCACCGCGCGCAGCAAGGATCATCTTCAGGCAGGCCATGCCGCAGATATTCACCGCCCAGCACGCATATTCCTCGATTGTCACGGCTCCCGAATGGCGCCAGAGCGGGTCGCTGAGCAGCGCTTGCGATCCCTCGGCCAGCACAGGCAGCGTCATGCCGGGCGTTTCCCATTGGCTGAAATAAGGCACGCTGCTTTCATGCATTCTGTCGATTCCCCCGTGGCTCACCTGCGGGATGGCTGGCAATCAAGGCTTTTTTCGCGCTTGTCGAAGCCGGCCGCTCGATTTTGGTGGTGCCGGGCCTGGCGCTTCGCGATTTCCGCGGCAGGGTGATCGTCAAACCGCTTGCCCCACCTGCTTTTCGCGGCATCCACTCGATCACGCGACGCCGCGGCGAGGGCTGCAATCCGAAGATCAAGGCTGTGCAGGAGCAATTGGCGAGGAGCGGATCGAGGGATGCAGGCGAGGTTGATACAGGGTTTCCAGGTCGGCCTTGACGTCGATGAAAGCCGATCATTGCGATCTGGCGATGGTCCGTTTGCGCGCCAGTAGCGGACAATGTGGTCTCGTGTATCGATACAGGGATGAAAATAACAGGTAGAAAGCCATGGGTGGCAAATGGATTTCAGAAGAAGTTTGGCGTGACGCACTCTGGGTCGCCCGTGAGCAGCTACGTCACCTGAAAAGGGATGGTGGTGACCCGCGCCAAATTGCTCGGAAGCACAGACAGATTGACCGTTTCCGATCTGCTGGTCTTCCGGACTGGCAGGAACGGGTTGAATGGGCAGGGTTTAAATTTCCGTCTCATTCGGACTGAGCAGTCCGCCTCTGGCCGAGAGTAGCCACGGGCGGGTTTTACCACTAACGGCCGGTGAACTACACCGCAGCCGCCAGTCAGCCGCGCCGCGGCTTTTCTCCGCTCGTATTCCGCCATCGCCCTATCTGGTGTTTTCCGGCCAGATCGGTTGGCTGATACTCTGCAGCAGTTCGGGTTCGACGCCGTCGATGCGGGCGATGACGGCTTTGGCCATTTCGCGGCCGGCCTGACGCACGTCCTCCTGAGCGGTGATGATTTCGGGGCGGATCCAGTTGAGGATCGGCACCGACTGCTTGGAGACCATGTCGAGATCGCGCCCGAGCGCCTTGCCGGCGGCTTCTATGCCGGCATTGACAGCGATCGCGGCGCTGCCGGCCGAGCAGACGATGCCATCAGGCGCATTGGCCGAGCGCATCATCACCTCGACGATGTCGCGGATATCGGCAAGCGGTGCGTCGGTGTTGACGCGCAACGGCACCTCCTCAGCGCCGTAGTCGTGCAGGCCGGTCTGAAAGCCGATGCGGATATGGGCGTAATAGGTGAGCTTACTCGGCGGCTGCAGCAGGGCGATGCGGCGCCGGCCTCGTTTGACAAGGCGTTCCACCGCCTGATGGGCGAAGGCCTCGTTGTCGAAATCGTGGAAGGGGTGGATGAGACCTGCATCGGTGCGCCCGTGCGTGGCAAAGGGCATGCCGCGCTCGGACAAGAGCCGCACGCGCGGATCGTCCGGTTCGATGCGGGAGATGATGACGCCGTCGGCCGAGCCGGTCTCGAGGATATAGCGCACCGGCAGCATCGGGTCCTTGCTGTGCGAATGCGGTGTCACGACGATATGATAGGGCGTGCCGGACAGTACTTCCGATATGCCGAAGACCATCTGGCTCGAAAAGCCCATGATCTCCTCGTCGATGCTGAGGACAAGGGCGATGACGTTGGTCTTGCCGGTGCGCAGGCGCACGCCCGCCCGGTTCGGCTGGTAGCCGAGCTGGCGGGCGACCATGCGCACCCGCTCCTTGGTTTCGGCGCCGATATCCGGCGCGTCCTTCAGCGCACGCGATACCGTTGTCACGCCGAGGCCGGTCATGAAGGCAATCGTCTTCAATGTCGGACGCTCGCGCGTCACCGCCGTCGATGTCGCCTGTCCGAAATTTCCCTTGTTTTCCATCCCTGTAGGCCGCCTTGCGCGAATTGGTCTCGCTTATAGAGGCTTTTTCAGGCGCGGTAAGCCCACCGCCTGCCAAAATCGCGCCTCCCTGAGGAATTCAATCTGTAACGATACAGTAGAAATGTCGAGCGGTTTTTCTTGTGTGCGTCGCAGTATCATTCTCATAGGTTGAATCGGCCGTACTTGCAGATATTTTCTGCAGCTGCGAAAAAGGCAGCGCGAGGCTCGACGCTAGAATCTTAAAATTTACGTTCAATATCAAATGAATAATCGGAGGAAGCAGGTGCGGAAAAGTCTGCCCATTTGCCGGTTTGCCGGGTGTGGAGGGTTCTTCTGAAGCAGCCAGAAGTCGCAATATGGATCTTTAAAGAAAAATTTGCCGGCGGGCAGTTGCGTGGGGAAATCGATTGATCTAAGTTTTTCCGGCAACGTTTCAGTGAGGGAGGAGAACTCATGAAAATCCGTATGATGGGGGCTATGCTCGCCGCTTCAGCAGCACTTCCGATCAGCGCCAGCGCCACCGACCTTGAAGTCACCCATTGGTGGACGTCCGGCGGCGAGTCCGCTGCTGTCGCCGAGCTGGCAAAGGCATTCGACGCCACCGGCAACCACTGGGTCGACGGCGCTATCGCCGGTTCCGGCGGAACTGCGCGCCCAATCATGATCAGCCGCATCACCGGCGGTGACCCGATGGGCGCCACCCAGTTCAACCATGGCCGCCAGGCGGAAGAGCTTGTCCAGGCGGGCCTGATGCGCGACCTGACCGATGTCGCGACCGCGGAGCACTGGAAGGACATTATTCGTCCGTCTAGCCTGCTCGATTCCTGCACGATCGACGGCAAGATCTACTGCGCTCCGGTCAACATCCACTCCTGGCAGTGGCTGTGGCTTTCGAACGCTGCCTTCAAGAAGGCCGGTGTCGAGGTTCCGAAGAACTGGGACGAATTCGTCGCTGCCGCTCCGGCTCTCGAAAAGGCCGGTATCATTCCGCTCGCTGTCGGCGGTCAGCCATGGCAGGCGACAGGCGCCTTCGACGTGCTTATGGTCGCGGTCGCCGGCAAGGACGTGTTCAACAAGGTCTTCAAGGACAAGGATGCAGAGGTCGCCGCCGGACCCGAGATCGCCAAGGTCTTCAAGGCTGCCGACGACGCCCGCCGCATGTCCAAGGGCAGCAATGTCCAGGATTGGAACCAGGCGACCAATCTCGTCATCACGGGCAAGGCCGGCGGCCAGATCATGGGTGACTGGGCGCAGGGCGAATTCGCACTCGCCGGTCAGAAGGCCGGCACCGACTATACCTGCCTTCCGGGCCTCGGCGTCAACGAGATCATCTCGACCGGCGGCGACGCCTTCTATTTCCCGCTGCTGAAGGATGAGGAAAAGTCCAAGGCACAGGCCGTGCTCGCCAAAACCCTGCTCGATCCCAAGACCCAGGTTGCCTTCAACCTGAAGAAGGGTTCGCTGCCGGTTCGTGGCGACGTCGATCTTGCCGCCGCCAACGATTGCATGAAGAAGGGTCTCGACATCCTGGCGAAGGGCAATGTGATCCAGGGCACCGACCAGCTGCTTTCGGCCGACAGCCAGAAGCAGAAGGAGGACCTCTTCTCCGAATTCTTCGCCAACCCGTCGATGACGCCGGAGGCCGCGCAGAAGCGTTTCGCCGAAATCATCGCCTCGGCTGACTGATCGGCAGATTCACTGCCCTTGCGATCCGGCTCCGCGGAGCCGGATCCTCCCGCAAGTTTCGATGGTCTTGCCGGCCCATCCGGCCGATCCAGCGGGCAGGGGTGAGAGACGGCCGTGACCGGCCGCAGCTGCGATTTGAGGAGAAGTGTTCATGACGGGTCAAGCGCAAGCAGGCCGGCCAAACAAGTTACTGCGCAATCTGAACGCCAAGATTGCGTCCATCCCAATGATCCTGACAGCGCTGGTGATCTTTGTCGGCGGCACGTTCTGGACGGTCTTTTATTCTTTCACCAATTCCAAGCTCCTCCCGCGGTTGAGCTTCGTCGGCTTTGACCAGTATCACCGTCTCTGGGCGGCACCCCGCTGGGTTACTGCGATCGAAAATCTGGCGCTCTACGGCGTCCTCTCGCTGATCTTCAGCCTGGTCATCGGATTTGTGCTCGCCGCACTCATGGATCAGAAGATCCGTTTCGAAAACACTTTTCGCACCATCTTTCTCTACCCCTTCGCGCTGTCCTTCATCGTGACCGGTCTCGTCTGGCAGTGGGTTCTGAACCCAGATTTCGGCGTCCAGTCGGTGGTGCGTTCGCTCGGCTGGACAAGCTTCACCTTCAATCCGCTCTATACGCCCGAAATCGTCATCTACGGGATTCTGATCGCGGCGCTTTGGCAGGGAACGGGCCTCGTCATGTGCCTGATGCTTGCCGGTCTGCGGGGCATCGACGAGGATATCTGGAAAGCGGCCCGCGTCGACGGCATCCCGATGTGGAAGACCTACCTGCTCGTCGTCATTCCGATGATGCGGCCCGTGTTCATCACGACGATCGTCATCATCGCCTCCGGCATCGTCAAGGTCTACGACCTCGTGGTGGCGCAGACTTCGGGCGGTCCCGGCATATCATCGGAAGTGCCGGCCAAATACGTCTACGATTACATGTTCCAGGCGCAGAATCTCGGTCAGGGCTTCGCCGCATCGACGATGATGCTGGTCACAGTCGCGATCATCATCGTTCCGTGGGCCTATCTGGAGTTCGGAGGAGGGCGCAAGCGTGGCTGATATCGAAACTCTCAACACCACGGCTGTCGGCCTCGACGCCGTCTCACGGAGGCTCGGCGACGGGCCGAGCGGTCCGAAGCCGCGCCCGACGCTGTCAGCGCGCAACATCATGCTCTACGGAACGTTGACGGTTGCAGCGCTCTATTATCTGCTGCCGCTCTATGTGATGGTCGTGACTTCACTGAAGGGCATGCCGGAGATCCGTCTCGGCAACATTTTCTCGCCGCCGGTGGAGATCACCTTCCAACCTTGGGTCAAGGCTTGGGCGGAGGCCTGCACGGGCCTCAACTGCGACGGCCTTTCGCGCGGTTTCTGGAACTCGGTGCGCATCACGGTGCCGTCTGTCATCATCTCGATCGCCATCGCTTCGGTGAACGGCTATGCGCTGGCAAACTGGCGCTTCAAGGGTTCGGAGCTCTTCTTCTCGATCCTGATCATCGGAGCGTTCATTCCCTATCAGGTGATGATCTATCCGATCGTCATCATCCTACGTGAAATCGGCATCTACGGCACGCTGACCGGCCTCGTCATCGTGCATTCGATCTTCGGGATGCCGATCCTGACGCTGCTCTTCCGCAACTACTTCGTGTCGCTGCCGGAGGAACTGTTCAAGGCGGCGCGCGTCGACGGGGCGGGCTTCTGGCAGATCTTCCTGAAGATCATGCTGCCGATGTCGCTGCCGATCTTCGTTGTCGCCATGATCCTGCAGGTCACCGGCATCTGGAACGACTTCCTGTTCGGCGTGGTTTTCACCCGGCCGGATACTTATCCGATGACCGTGCAGCTCAACAACATCGTCAATTCCGTCCAGGGTGTGAAGGAATACAACGTCAACATGGCAGCGACGATCCTCACCGGTCTGGTGCCGCTGATCGTCTATTTCGTCTCCGGGCGGCTTTTCGTTCGCGGCATCGCCGCTGGCGCAGTGAAGGGGTGATCACATGAACATGAATTCAACTGTCTCCAATTCCAGCGTCTCAATCAAAGATCTGTCGCTGAACTTCGGATCAGTCAGCGTGCTCAAGGATCTCAACCTTGAGATCAACGACGGCGAATTCTTGGTGCTGCTCGGATCGTCCGGCTGCGGCAAGTCGACCTTGCTCAACTGCATCGCCGGCCTGCTCGACGCTTCGGAAGGGCAGATCTTCATCAAGGGCAAGAATGTCACCTGGGAAGAGCCGAAGGATCGCGGCATCGGCATGGTCTTCCAGTCCTATGCGCTCTATCCGCAGATGACCGTCGAGAAGAACCTCTCCTTCGGCCTTCGCGTCGCCAAGGTGCCGCAGGCCGAGATCGACAAACGCGTGGCGCGTGCGGCCGAAATCCTGCAGATCCAGCCGCTCCTGAAGCGCAAGCCCGCCGAACTATCCGGCGGCCAGCGCCAGCGCGTGGCAATCGGCCGGGCGCTGGTGCGCGATGTCGACGTCTTCCTGTTCGACGAGCCGCTGTCCAACCTCGACGCCAAGCTGCGTTCAGAACTGCGTGTCGAAATCAAGCGCCTGCACCAGTCGCTACAGAACACGATGATCTACGTGACGCACGACCAGATCGAGGCGCTGACGCTGGCCGACCGCATCGCCATCATGAAGAGCGGCATCATACAGCAGCTCGACGACCCGACGACGATCTACAACCGGCCGCGCAACCTCTTCGTCGCCGGCTTCATCGGCTCGCCGTCGATGAATTTTCTGCGCGGCGAACTGGTCAAAACAGGTGACGGCATCGCTTTTACCGCAAACGGCGTCAACTTCTCGCTCGCCGCCTATGGCGCCAACGAGACGCTGCAGCCCGGCCGCAGGGTGGTACTCGGCGTCCGCCCCGAACACATCAAGGTCAACGAGAATGCCGGCGGCGAAGAACATGACGCTACCGTCGATATCGAGGAACCGATGGGGGCTGACAATCTTCTGTGGCTGAAACATGCGGGCCACACGATGTCGGTCCGCGTCAACGGCGCACGCCGCTTTGACGTCGGCGCCAAGGTGAAGCTGAGCTTCGACATGGCGTTAGCTTCGGTGTTCGATGCCGAGAGTGAGCTGCGTCTCTAACGAGTCTGCGGATGGGGCCGGAGATACTCCGTCATCCTCGGGCTCGACCCGAGGATCTATGCCCGCTGCTGCTGATGGATGCGGTTTGGATCCTCGGGTTAAGCCCGAGGATGGCGGAGAGTGCGGTGGACTGAAGGAGACCAAGGCGCTGCTTACACCTCTCTTCTCCCCAGCGGAGAGAAAAGGGCGCCAAGTCGGCCCCTAACGAACGACAGCTACCGGATGGCGATCATGCGCCGTCCTCAAAAACTGCAATTCGGAAATGAAATCGTGACGCAACAATCGACCCCTTCCAGCATCGACCTTTCCGGTTCGTGGCAGCTCACCTCCGTTGATGGCGAGATCAAAAGCGTCATCACCCTACCAGGCGACGTGCACACGGCGCTGCATCGGGCCGGCCTGATCCCTAATCCCTATTTCGGTCGCAACGAGGAGAAGGTGCAGTGGGTTGCCCAGCGTGAATGGGCGGTCGAGCGCAGCTTCACGCTGCAGGAGGTCGAAGGCGGCTGGTATCTCGATATCGACTATCTCGACACGGTCGCCAGCGTCCACGTCAACGGCTTTCTGGTGCTCGAAGCTGACAATAGCTTCCGCCGCTACCGGCCGGATGTCTCGAGCATGCTGAAAGCGGGCGACAACTCCATCCGCATCGTCTTCGCCTCCAACCCCGGCGTCGGCGCCGAACGGCAGAAAAGGCAGCCCTTCTACATTCCCTACAGCACCGGCAATTCGCCGATCCCCGATGGCAACATGCTGCGCAAGCCGCAATGCCATTTCGGCTGGGACTGGAACATCGCCATTGCGCCGCTCGGCCTCTACGGCACGGTTGCTCTGAAGAAGCTCGAAACGGCGCGCATCGAACATGTCGTCACCCGCCAGGTCCACAATAATGACGGCTCGGTCGACCTGACGGTCACCGCGAGCCTCTATTCCAAGCATGCCGGCGTCACCCAGATCTATTTCGAGTTCGACGGCGAACGGGTGCGCCTCGACGTCGGCGTCAAGGGCGAGACTGATGTCAATTATCTCTTCCATATCGACGAGCCGCGGCTCTGGTGGCCTTCCGGCAGCGGCGAGCAGGCGCTCTACACGCTGTCGGTGGAAGTGTCCGACGAGGTGGTGACCAGGCAAATCGGCCTTCGCACCATCGAGCTGGTCACTACGCCGGATGCAGCAGGCGCCCGCTTCGCCTTCAGGATCAACGGCCGCGAGATCTTTTGCCGCGGCGCCAACTGGATTCCGGCCGATGCGCTCTATTCGCTGTCTTCGCCCGAGAAGACTGAAGATCTGCTGCAATCGGCAAAAGCCGCCAACATGAACATGATCCGTGTCTGGGGTGGCGGTTTCTACGAGCAGGATCATTTCTACGATCTCTGCGACCGGCTCGGCCTCCTGGTCTGGCAGGACTTTATGTTCGCCTGCAATCTCTATCCCTCGACCGACGACTTCCTCGACAATGTGGCGGTCGAGGTGGATTACCAGGTTCGCCGGCTTTCGTCGCATCCCTCCATCGCGCTATGGTGCGGCGATAACGAGCTTGTCGGCGCGCTGACCTGGTTCGAGGAATCACGGAAAGACCGCGACCGCTACCTCGTCTCCTACGACCGCCTCAACCGGACGATCGAGCAGGCGGTGAAGAAGGCGCTGCCCGGTGCGCTGTGGTGGCCTTCGAGCCCGGCTTCCGGCTATCTCGATTTCGGCGATGCCTGGCATGCGGACGGGTCCGGCGACATGCACTACTGGTCGGTCTGGCACGAGAACAAGTCATTCGATAATTACCGGTCGGTACGGCCGCGCTTCTGCTCGGAATTCGGCTTCCAGTCCTATACCTCGCTGCCTGTCATCAGGACTTATGCCGCGGAGAAGGATATGAATATCGCTTCTCCCGTCATGGAACTGCACCAGAAGAATGCTGGCGGCAACGAGCGCATCGCCGGCACGATGTTCCGCTATTTCCGCTTTCCCAAAGATTTCCCGAATTTCGTCTACCTCTCCCAGATCCAGCAGGGGTTGGCGATCAAGACGGCGGTGGAATATTGGCGATCGCTGAAGCCCCATTGCATGGGCACGATCTATTGGCAGCTCAACGACACCTGGCCGGTCGCCTCCTGGTCGAGCCTCGATTATGGCGGCCGCTGGAAGGCGATGCATTATCTCGTCAAACGTTTCTTCCAGCCGGTCGCGGTCGCCGCCATTCCCGCCGAGGACGGCAAGACGATCCGCTTCTCGCTCGTTAACGACACGCTTTCAGATGTCAGCATCGATCTGTCGATATCGCTTCTGACGATGAAGGGCGAGCGGAAGCATCTGAAAGACGTGCAGGCCATGTGTTCGCCGGATGCGGCGGTGACGGCTGCGACAATCGATGTGTCCGAGATTGCCGAGGGAACATTGCTTGCCTGGCATTTCACCGCGTCGAACGGCATGGGCGGCGAGGGGCACTATGTCAACGGCACCTATAAGGCGCTGGAGCTGGAGCCGTCGGGCCTGACCGTTACCCATGAATATGTCGAGAAGAGCGGCGCCGTCGACATCAACGTCACCGCTAAGGGACTTGCGCTCTTCGTGATGATCGAGAGCGAGACGGACGGCAAATATTCCGACAATGCGTTCGATCTGGCGGCAGGCGAGAGCCGCCGCATCACCTTCACCCCGGCACGTCAACTCGAACGCGGCAAGCTGCCGGAATTCCGCTTCTACGACCTGCATTCCTGCCAATCGGCGGATTGATCCTTCCAAGAAACGGGTACGAGGCCCAAGGAGAATAAGATGACGAAACTCAGCTACCAGCTCTACAGCGCGCGCAACTTCCAGCCCTATTCTGTGATTTTCGAAAAGCTCGGCAAATCAGGCTATGCCGAAGTCGAAGGCTTCGGCGGCATCTACGCCGATCTCGACGATGCGGGACTGAAGAGCCTTCGCGCCGATCTCGACAAGAACGGCCTCGTGATGGCGAGCGGCCATTTCAGCCCCGACTTCCTGGATAAGGAAGTTCAGAAGTCGCTCAACATCGCCAGAATACTTGGCATGGATTCGATCTATGCCCCGCATCTGGCGGCAGACCAGCGCCCCTCGGACGGAGCCGGTTGGCTGGCTTTCGGCAAGCGTCTGCAGGAAATGAGCAAGCCCTATAAAGATGCCGGCTACGAGTTCGGCTGGCACAATCACGATTTCGAATTCGTCAAGCTGGCTGACGGCTCGCTGCCGATCGAGCGCATCTTCGAAGGCGCGCCCGATATCTCCTGGGAAGCCGACATCGCCTGGGTCATCCGCGGCGGCGCCGATCCCTTCGCCTGGATCGACAAGCTCGGCTCGCGCATCACCGCAGTTCACGTCAAGGACATCGCGCCGGCCGGCGAGGCGACAGATGAAGATGGCTGGGCCGATGTCGGCCATGGCAGGGTCGAGTGGGCTAAGCTGATTGCCGCACTTCGTGGCACCAAGGCGAAGCACTTCGTCGTCGAACATGACAATCCGAAAGACATCGACCGCAACATCAGCCGTTCGATTGCATCCTTCCAGACTTATTGAGGTACATCATGACCAGGGAACTTGGCGTCGGCATCATCGGATGCGGCAACATCTCCACCACCTACTTCTCGCTGGCACCGCTCTTCAAGGGGCTGAAGGTGCTGGCCTGCGCCGATATCAATATTCAGGCTGCCGAGGCGCGCGCCAAGGAATACGGCGTCAAAGCGCAGACGATCGACGAACTGCTCGCCAGTGACGAGATTGACGTCGTCGTCAACCTGACGATTCCGGATGCGCATTTTCCGGTATCGAAGGCGATCCTCGAGGCCGGCAAACACGTCTATTCGGAAAAGCCGCTGGTGCTTTCGCTCGAGCAGGGCGAAGAGCTTCGCCGCATCGCCAAGGCGAAGAATCTTGCCGTCGGCTGCGCGCCGGACACTTTCCTCGGCGGCGCCCATCAGCTTGCCCGCAAGTTCATCGATGACGGGGGCATCGGCCGGGTTACTTCGGGCGCCTGCTATGTCATGAGCCCCGGCATGGAGATGTGGCACCCGAACCCTGATTTCTTCTTCCTGCCGGGCGGCGGTCCGATCCTCGATCTCGGCCCCTATTACATTGCCAATCTGATCAACCTGATCGGCCCTGTGAAGCGCGTCGGCGCGATGACCTCGATGGCATCGGAAACCCGCACGATCACCAGCCAGCCGCGCTATGGTGAGATCATCCCGGTGAAGACGCCGACAACGATCCAGGCGCTGCTTGAATTCGTCAGCGGCGCCACCGTGACGCTATCGGCGAGCTGGGATGTGTGGTCGCACCGCCATGCCAATATGGAGCTCTACGGCACCGACGGCTCGCTTTACGTGCCGGACCCGAACTTTTTCGGCGGCACCGTCGAAGCCAGCGGCCGCGACAAGGACATCAAACCGCTGGAAGACTGGGATCATCCCTTTGGCAAGATCAACCAGGAAAACCCGAACGGGGCGCGCGCCAACTATCGCACGGCCGGCCTTGCCGATATGGCGATGGCGCTGATCGAGGGACGCGACGCGCGCTGCTCGCTCGACCGCACGCTGCACGGGGTCGACGTCATGACTTCGATCCTGAAATCGGGCGAGGAGGGCCGTTTCATCGAGCTGAAGACGACCTGCACGCAGCCGGCCGCGCTTGGTATCGAAGAGGCGCAGGCGCTGTTGAGGTAGAGCGCGTGCGCCTTGGCGCTTGCCGGATCGGCGCGTTTGATCCAATAGTTTCGTCACGTTCGGGCATGTCCCACGGCTGTCCGGCTCGCTCCGATGGCTGCCCCTCACCCTAGCCCTCTCCCCGTTGGAACGGGGAGAGGGGACGTGCCAAAACGCAGTTTTGAGTTTGGAGGAAGCCGGTGCGGCATCTCCCTTCGCCCCGTTTAGGGGAGAAGGTGCCGGCAGGCGGATGAGGGGCTGCCGTCGGAGATCTCTTGGGTCGAGGTGTGGAATGACGACAATATTGTATTTTATCAGGAGTTATTCAGATGAGCTGGCAACCCGCCGCAGACCGCTATTCGAAAATGAAATATAACCGCACGGGCCGCTCCGGTCTGAAGCTGCCGGCCGTCTCCCTCGGCCTTTGGCATAATTTCGGCGATGACACGTCGCATGACCGCAAGATCGACATGTGCCGCACGGCCTTCGACCTCGGCATCACCCATTTTGACCTCGCCAACAATTACGGGCCGCCTCCTGGAAGCGCGGAGACCGCTTTCGGCGAGATACTGCGCACCGAATTTTCCGGGATTCGCCACGAGCTGATTATCTCCTCGAAGGCCGGCTACGATATGTGGCCGGGTCCCTACGGCGAGTGGGGCAGCCGCAAGTACCTGATCGCTTCCTGCGACCAGAGCCTGAAGCGCATGGGCCTTGATTATGTCGATATCTTCTATTCGCATCGCTTCGATCCGGAGACGCCGCTCGAGGAAACCTGCGGCGCGCTCGATCATATCGTCCGCTCCGGCCGGGCGCTCTATGTCGGCATCTCCTCCTACAATTCGCAGCGCACCCGCGAAGCCGCCGCGATCCTCAAGAGCCTCGGCACCCCCTGCCTGATCCACCAGCCGAGCTATTCGATGCTCAACCGCTGGGTCGAGGATGACAAGCTGCTCGATACGCTCGATGACGTCGGCATGGGTTCGATCGTATTCTCGCCGCTCGCCCAGGGCATGCTGACGACCAAGTATCTCGCCGGCATTCCCGACGATAGCCGAGCGGCGCAGAATCATTTCCTCAAGCGCGATTTCATCCGTCCCTCGATCATCGACAATATCAGGAAGCTGAACGAGATCGCCGAACGGCGCGGCCAGACGCTGGCGCAGATGGCGATTTCCTGGGTGCTGCGCGGCGGACGCGTGACTTCGGCGCTAATTGGCGCCAGCCGCTCCTCGCAGATCGTCGATTGCGTCAAGGCGCTGGATAATATCGAGTTCTCGGCTGAGGAACTGAAGGAGATTGATGTCTATGCCAAGGAGGCAGATATCAATCTCTGGGCGAAGTCGGCGGAGCGGGACTAAGAGAGAGATGGGAGTGCTGCTTGCTCCCTCTTCTCCCCGCTGGGGAGAAGAGGAAGGCGAGATAGCCACGCTAATCTGACGTACGTACCACATTTTATTTCGGAGGAGCCGCCATGATCCGTAATCCCATCCTGCCAGGGTTCAATCCCGATCCGTCGATCTGCCGCGTCGGCGAGGATTACTATATCGCCACCTCCACCTTCGAATGGTATCCGGGCGTGCAGATCCACCATTCGCGGGATCTGGTGAACTGGACGCTGGTGCGCCGGCCGCTGGAGCGGGCCTCGCAGCTCGACATGCGCGGCAATCCCGATAGCTGCGGCATCTGGGCGCCGTGCCTTTCCCATGCCGACGGGCAGTTCTGGCTGGTCTATACCGACGTCAAACGTTTCGACGGCAATTTCAAGGATGCGCATAATTACATCGTGACCGCGCCTTCGATCGACGGCGAATGGTCCGAGCCTGTCTATGTCAATTCCTCCGGTTTCGATCCTTCGCTCTTCCATGACGATGACGGCCGCAAGTGGTTCGTCAACATGCAGTGGAACCACCGGACGGAAAGCTATGGCGGCTCGCCGAAATCGCCGGCTTTCGACGGCATCCTCCTGCAGGAATGGGACCCGGCGACGAAGGCGCTGAAAGGCCCGATCAAGAACATTTTTGCCGGCAGTCCGCTCGGCCTCGTCGAGGGGCCGCATCTCTTCAAGAAGAACGGCTGGTACTATCTGACGACCGCCGAGGGCGGCACCGGCTATGACCACGCCGTCACCATGGCGCGTTCGCGCCGCATCGAAGGACCCTATGAGATGCATCCGAACATGCATCTCATTACCTCCAAGGATCATCCGGGTGCGGTGCTGCAGCGGGCAGGGCATGGCCAATATGTTGAGACGCCCGATGGTCAGGCCTATCATACCCATCTCTGCGGCCGGCCGCTGCCGCCGAAGCGGCGCTGCACGCTGGGGCGCGAGACGAGCTTGCAGAAATGCGTCTGGCGCGACGACGATTGGCTCTATCTGGAAAACGGCACCACAGTGCCCGATGTCGATGTGCCGGGCCTCTTTGGCGCTGCGCCGGCGGAGAAGCCGATGCGCACCGAGTACAGTTTCGACGGCGGCAAGCTGCCCGCCGATTTTCAGTGGCTGCGCACGCCCGAGCCCCGCCGCATCTTCAACCTGACGGACCGCCCCGGCCATCTCAGGCTGATCGGCCGTGAGAGCATCGGCTCCTGGTTCGAACAGTCGCTGGTCGCGCGCCGGCAGGAGCACCATAGCTTCCGCGCCGAGACCGTGATCGAATTCTCGCCCGATACCTACCAGCAGGTCGCGGGGCTGACGCATTATTACAACCGCCACAAGTTCCACGCGGTTGCCGTGACGCTGCACGAAACGCTCGGCCGCTGCGTCACCATCCTTTCCTGCAACGGTGACTATCCAAACGGCCGCCTCAGCTTTCCCGCTGAAAGCGGGGTATCGATCCCCGCCGACGGCCGCGTCCAGCTTGCCATGGAAATTCGCGAGAACGACCTGCAATTCTTCTGGCAGACGGAAGGCAAGGGCGCCTGGCAGCCGATCGGCCCTGTCCTCGACGCCGGCGTGATTTCCGACGAGGGCGGACGCGGCGAGCACGGCTCCTTCACAGGCGCCTTTGCCGGCGTGTTCGCCTTCGATACGTCGGGGCGAGGGAAGACGGCGGATTTCGATTGGTTCAATTATGATGAATTGTGAGGGTTACCATCTACTGCCTCCCAACCGCACTCGTCCTTCGAGGCTTCGGGTTTTGGCCGACGCCTCGAAGGACGAGGGCGGCCACCTGCTGCAACGACGCATCAAAAAGAAAAGCCGGCGCAGAGGCCGGCTGAGACGAACGCGGCTGCACAAGGATACTGGCCGGTTCCAAACGCTTGGTGACTGAACAATAACTTTCATTACACGCCGAGGCAGCGGAAAAGGGCGCAACGAGAACGCCGGTAAGACGGCTCCGCAAAGGAATGGGCGGCGGGGCGGATGCCGGTGCTTGCCTCGGCTCTCTTATCAAGCATGAATATCACCGGATGATGACATCCGGAGCCGACCGCTGCCTTTCTTTCAGGGAGAATTGCCGGCGGGCGATGGCAATCGGAAGCCGGCTATCGCCGGCTTGTCGCCGATGGGTGATCGGCTTCACGAAGGCGAGGGTGTTGGCGAGGCGTGAATGCAGTGTTCATGTTCCCGAAGGATGTCAAAGCGTCACAGAGTGACTATATAGCGGGCCGAAATACTTCGAGCATCTGCAAGAGTCCTGCATGACCCCCATTATTTCTGTTCAGAACCTGACGAAGACTTATGCCAACGGGTTCGAGGCCCTGAAGGGCATCAACCTCGATGTCGAGAAGGGCGAGATCCTGGCTCTGCTCGGGCCGAACGGCGCCGGCAAGACGACCCTGATCTCGATCATCTGCGGCATCGCCAATCCGAGCGGCGGTCGCGTGCTGGTGGCCGGCCAGGATGTCGTAAAGGATTTCCGCGCGACCCGCTCGGTGATCGGACTGGTGCCGCAGGAGTTGACGACCGACCAGTTCGAGACGGTGTTCAACACGGTGAGCTTTTCGCGCGGGCTGCATGGCAAGAAGGCCAATCCAGCGCATATTGAGAAGGTGCTGCGGGCGCTCTCGCTTTGGGACAAGAAGGACAATACGCTGCGTCAGCTCTCCGGCGGCATGAAACGACGGGTGCTGATCGCCAAGGCGCTTTCCCACGAGCCGGATATTCTTTTCCTTGACGAGCCGACCGCTGGCGTCGACGTGACTCTGCGCAAGGACATGTGGCATGTCGTCGAAGAACTCCGGGCTTCGGGCGTCACCATCATACTGACGACCCATTATATCGAAGAGGCCGAGGAAATCGCCGACCGTGTCGGCGTCATCAATGGCGGCGAGCTGCTGCTCGTCGAGGAAAAGGCGGCGTTGATGGCCAAGCTCGGCCGCAAGCAGCTCATCCTCGATTTGGCGGAACCGCTAAGCCGGCTGCCAGACTGCTTTGCAGGCAATGGCCTCACTCTCGAAGCCGACGGAAGCCGCCTGACTTATGATTTCGACGCCGATAACGAGCAGGATAGCATCGCGACGCTGCTGACCCGGCTCGGCGAGAACAATATCCATTTCAAGGATCTCTCGACGCGGCAGAGTTCGCTCGAAGATATCTTCGTAGCGCTGGTGGGAGCGGGCAAATGAACTTCGAAGCGGTCAAATCGATCTACTTCTTCGAGATGGCGCGCACGCGCCGCACGCTGCTGCAGAGCGTCATCTCGCCGGTCATCTCGACCTCACTTTATTTTATCGTCTTCGGAGCGGCAGTCGGTTCGCGTATTCAGGAAGTGGAGGGCGTATCCTACGGTGCTTTCATCACGCCGGGCCTCATCATGCTAACGCTGCTCGGGCAGTGTATCAGCAACGGCTCCTTCGGGATCTACTTCCCGAAGTTCACCGGCACGATCTATGAGGTGCTGTCGGCGCCGGTGGCGATGACGGAGATACTGCTCGGTTATGTCGGGGCGGCGGCCACCAAGGGCCTGATTATCGGCGTCATCATTCTCTTGACCGCCAATCTCTTCGTCGATGTCAGGATCGAACATCCCTTCATGATGATCCTGTTCTTCCTGCTGACCGCGATCACTTTCAGCCTGTTCGGCTTTATGATCGGCATCTGGGCCGGGAATTTCGAGCAGCTGAACCTCATTCCCATGCTTGTGGTGCCGCCGCTGACCTTTCTCGGCGGCAGTTTCTATTCCGTCAGCATGCTGCCGCCATTCTGGCAGGCGGTCAGCCACTTTAACCCGGTGCTCTACCTCGTCAGCGGCTTCCGCTGGAGTTTTTACGGGATCGCCGATGTCAACCCGGCGATCAGCCTGGCGATGATCACCATGTTCCTGGCAATCTGCCTGGGAACGCTCGGCTGGATCTTCAAGACGGGGTATCGGCTGCGCAACTGACCGCTTGAACGTCGATGATCGGAGAAGCCGATAGTGCTATCGGCTTCTTCCGTTTTTCTTTCGCGTCCGGCGGAGGCATCTGCTGTCTCATTCCAATGAAGAGGCGAGACAGCTGTTATGAGCATCGAAGGTCAGAAGGCGATAATTGTCGGCGGCAGTTCGGGCATGGGGCTGGCACTAGCCGGGCGTCTGCTCGAGGAGGGGGCGTGGGTGACGATTGCCGGGCGCGGTCAGGAGAAGCTTGCGACAGCTTGCCGTCATCTCGGCGACCACCCGAAACTCCGAACCTATGTCGTCGATATAGGCCGGGAGGAGGAGGTCGCGGCGCTGTTCCGGGAGTGCGGACCGGTCGATCATATCGTCAGCACGGCGGCAGAAATCGAAGGAGCCTATCAGCTGCTGTCGTCTCTCGAGCTGGCGGCGGCAGAAAAGGTGGTCCAGAGCAAGTTATACGGGCCGCTGCTGCTGGCGAAATATGGCGCCTCCCGACTGCCGTCGTCAGGTTCGATCACTTACACCTCAGGTATTGCGGCCTATCGGCCGCTCGCGCGCGGAGCTATGGTCGCAGCCGTCAATGCGGCACTCGAAGGCCTGGTCAGGGCGCTTGCCGTTGAACTGGCGCCCATCCGCGTCAACGCGGTCTCGCCGGGCTGGGTTGACACGCCGATCTGGAGCTTCGTTGCCGGTGATGCCAAGCAGGCGAGGCTGGATGCGATGGCGCAGCGCCTGCCGATTGGGCGGGTTGGGCAGCCCGAGGATATAGCCGATGCGATCCGTTTCCTGATCGGCAACGGTTTCACCACGGGCACTACCCTGCATGTCGAAGGCGGGCATCGGCTGGTCTGACTGGCAAAAGATTTTCGCTGGCCGATTGCAGAAGGAAAGTGATGTGCGGCGGCTGGACGCGCCGACGTCGCCACATCATCACCAGCGAGGTAGCGAGCGGTCGGCCGGGCCATGGCAGTTCGACGAGATCGCCGCGCGCAATGGACGGCCCCACCGCAAGACTTGGGACCAGGCCGTAGCCGGCGCCTGATTCCACGAGACGGATGATTGTTGCGATGCTGTCGGCCTCCGTGGCGACGGCCGGCGGAGCTAAACCCGCTTCGGCAAAGGCGGTATCGAGCAGGTGGCGATAGACGCAGCCGGCCGCGGTTGCGATGAACGGGGCGGTGTGCAGGGCTGTGAGGCTTTCCGGCGGCGGGATTTGCGAGCTGCCGGCGGCAATCAGCACCAGCGGCTCGCTGGCGACGCGGCGTGTCACAAAGCGCTCGTCCTGCTGGCCGCGATCGAACGTGAAGACGACATCAACCGAGCCATGCTGCAATTTCGCATGCAACTCGCCACTGCCACCGACCTTGAGTTTGAGACCGAAATCGGGATTTTGCCTGCGGAGGAGGGAGAGCCAGGGCGCCAGCCTTTCAGCGGCAATGGTTTCGAGCGTGCCCAAGGTGATAGAGGATCCGGAAATGCCGGCGGCAACACGGACGGCGGTCAGCGCCTCATCGCTCAGCGCCAGTATCTCTTCCGCATAGGTCTTCAGTGTCATGCCTGCCGGTGTGGGAGCGACGCCCTGCCGGGAGCGGAGGAAGAGTTCAACGCCCATCTCCTCTTCGAGTGCCTGGATTTGATCACTGAGGCTCGACTGAGCGAGATTGACCTCGGCAGCGGCGCGCGTGAGGTTTCCGTTCCGGATGACGGCCAGGAAAGTCTTCAGTTGTCGTGGGGTCATCTCGGGCTCCGCCATTTGCGCGAATGCAGGATATCAACAAAGGCGATCTAGCCGCAATGCGGGGGCTGTCAGGCACTTCTGACGAGCAGCGCGCCCAACAGGATGAAAAGGGTGCCGGCTGCGAGCCGCGCCATGTTGAGCTCGGAGGCTTCGCCGAGAAAGACTGCGCCTATCGCCAGGGTCACCAGCACCTTGTAGCGCTCAGATCGGGGCGAGTTTCGAGACCGGCATTTTCTGCGAGCATTGAAACCGCACGTTGACGAGATGGAAATTTCTGTCTAGCTGTACGGTCATGAAGATCGCAATGGTTGTTGTCGTGGTGATAGGGCGCATGGGCAGGATGGTGTAACCATCCGGCGATCAGCCCCATGCGCGGTAAATCAAGCTCCTGACGGGGCTTTTTTTATGCCCTGAATTCGCGCTGCGCCTCGTCAGATTCCCACAATTTCCCTGACACCATGGACAAGACCATGTCACGCGACAATTCTGCGCAGACTTCCGGTCGCCGCCTGACCGAGGAAGCGGCTGCGATTTCGACTGCGACGCCCCGGCGTACGATCCTTCTCCTGCTGACGGCGCTTTCGGTATTGCCGATCAATATATATCTGCCGGCGTTGTCAAATATCGCCGCCACGTTCCAGGCCGATTTCGCGATCGTCAATCTTTCGGTCGCGGGTTATGCGATCATCAACGCCCTGACGGAAATTGTCGCCGGCGCGGTGTCGGATCGTTATGGGCGCCGGCCAGTGGCGCTGATCGCCGTTTCCATTTTCATCGTCGCGTCGATCGGCTGCGCGCTGGCTCCCAATATCGGCATCTTCCTGTTGTTTCGCGTGATGCAGGCGTCGATCGCCGCCTGCTTCTGCGTCGCTCTCGTTGCCATCAAGGAGACGGCGGGCGAGCGCGGGGCCGCCAACAGGATTGGCTACGCCGCCATGGGATGGGCTATCGCGCCGATGCTCGGCCCGAGCGTCGGCGGCCTTCTGGACGAAGCGTTCGGATGGCGGGCGATCTTCATCGCTCTTGCCCTGATAGGCGCAGCCATCCTCGCAATTTCCATGCGCGAGCTGAAGGAAACAACCGGACTCGGGTCGAGACCAAAAGGCAATTACTTTGCTTCCTACCGGCAGCTTCTCGGTTCGGCGCGGTTCTGGGCCTATACGCTGTGCATGGCCTGCTCCACCGGCACCCTCTATATCTTCCTCGGAGGCGCATCCCTGGCAGTCAGTTCCTCGCTCGGCGGATCGAGCGCGAAACTGGGCTTCTTCATGGGAATGGTTCCCGCGGGATTCATTCTGGGCAGTTATTTCGCTGCCCGTTGGACGAGGAAATCGCTCAGCACCACGCTCGTCATTGCGCGTTTATCGACGTGCATGGGTCTGCTCTTGGGGCTGATCCTGTCGATCTCGGGCGTCACGCATGTCCTGGCATTTTTCGGCCCCTGTATGTTCATCGGCATCGGCAATGGCTTGACCTTTCCGGCCGCCAATCTGGGCGTGATGTCGGTTCGCGCCCATCTCGCCGGCACCGCTGCAGGCCTTGCCGCAGCCATGTCGATCGCCGGCGCCGCGCTGATCGCTTCGATCGCCGGGCTGTTTCTCCGGGAGGCAGGAGCAGTGACGACGCTGTTCGCGATGTTGCTGACATCGGCGTCACTTGCCTTGTCGGCAGCGTTTTTTGCAGCTTTTATCGACCGGCGACTTGCGGTCCGTATGCCCAATCGAGAGCCGGCCGAGAGCGGATCGGCGGCATGATTTGTTCTGTCGGATCAATCCCGCATGCGCAATTCGTCCGTCTGCATCTGCAAGGAGCCCAGCGTCTCCAGGAAGCTCATGCCGAGCAAGCTCTGGTCAAGCCGGCCGTCCTCGGCGACGCTGGCTGCAACATTGTTGCGGACGATCGGACCGATCGCCACCTGGTCGAGCGTAATGGGGGCCGCGCGGCTGCGGCCGTTGGCGGTCATGACCGTCATCGAGTAGGTGAGGCCCGTGAGATCGATGCCGATGCGTTCAGCATCCTCGTGTGAGAGCGCGACCATGCTAGAGCCGGTGTCGACGAGCATCTCGACAGTCCGGCCATTCACATTGACGTCCGCTTCGAAATGGCCATTCAACAGCTTGTGCAGGATGATTTCCGCGCCACCTTCGCTGGTCGCGACGACGACGGCGCGGCCAGGAATGAGACCGGCGAGCACCCGGTTGCCGACGCCGATTGCTTCCTGACGGTAGAGATAGACGGTCACGAGCGCCAGGATGATGACCAACCAGATCATCATCTGGCGCATGGTTTCACCGACGCTGCGCGCCCAGATCCCGGCCGACAACATCAGTGCGATCGGCAGCAGGTAAACGAAGCGGCCGAACTCGTCACTTTGCAAGCCGAGAATGCGGCCGCTGTCGCCGTTGAGGATCAGCACGGCAAGGCCGATGCCGATCACGACGAGAATGACGGTGAATCGGATCATGAAGGCCGCCCCGGCCGCTCGGCGAGGCTTGGTTTCATCCGGCCCATCGTCGCGGCGGTTGCGAGCCTCGCCGGCAGTTGCGCCATGATCCCGCGCCTTTCGGCATCGGTATAGTTCATCCAGCCACCGATTTCCTGAAGAGTGCGGCCGCAACCGGCGCAAAAACCGGTGGTTGAAACCATGGAGCAGACGTGAATGCAGGGTGTTTGCATGGCTGATATATCGGAGTTTCAAAGAGTGGTGGCAAGGGCGCAAAGGGTGGCGATTTCGCAAATCTGCTGCGTCGCGCCCAGCGTGTCGCCGGTGTGGCCGGCAAGCTTGCGGCGGATGACGGCGGTGAAGGCGAATCCTGAGACACCGGTGGCGAGCAGGCCGGCGACGAGCGGCCGCAGGCCGAATGCCGGCCAGATTAGAAGTGCTGCGAGCAGACCGGCCGAGACGAGCGCAAAATGCATCGCCGCCTCATTCGGCTGGCCGGTCGAGGCGGCCACGCCATCGGCCTTTGCGGCCGGCAGCCGTTGCCAATGCCAGGCGATAGCGCCACGGCTGAGTGCTGCGACGGCGGCAACGGCAAGCGCTGCGGCGAGCGGTGAGGACTGGCGGACAATGGCGGCGAGTGCGGCCGCACGGATTGCGAAGGAGAGGATTAGCGCTATCGCGCCATAGGTGCCGATCCGGCTGTCCTTCATGATGATGAGGCTCTGTTCGCGGTTCTTGCCGCCGCCGATGCCGTCGGCCGTATCGGCCAAGCCATCTTCGTGCAGGGCGCCGGTGGCAAGAGCCTGGATGGAGAGCGCAAGCAGGGCTGCCATCAGGGGATCGGCGCGCAGGCCTGAAAGAAGGAGGAGGGCGAGCGCCGGGGCGAAGCCGATGACAAGACCGGCGAGGGGAAAGGCGCGCACCAGGCGGCTGAGCCTGCCGTCATAGCCTTCGAACAGCGCTGGCGGCATCGGAAGGCGGCTCAGAAAGGCGACGGCGCGGGCGGTGTCGACCGCATAGTCATTGATCTTCATTCTGTTTCGTTCTGCCGGAGGGCTACGGCGCTTTAGGTGTTGTTCGCTTCGCCCGCCGGCTTTAAGAGAGAGCCACCGCAAAGAAGCTGATTTGCGTCAAAAAAACAAGAATAGCCATTCATAGGAATACGCACCGATGAGCGTTTCAGGCCTGCCTTTCGACGATTTCCGTACCCTGCTCCGGGACCTGCCGGGGCCGGATGCCCGCGCGCTGGTGGCCGCACGCGAACGCGACGCGCAGCTGACCAAGCCGCCGGGCGCGCTCGGACGGCTCGAGGAGATCGCTTTCTGGCTTGCCGCCTGGACGGGCCGTCAACCGGCCGTCAACCGGCCGCTGGTGGCGATCTTCGCCGGCAATCACGGTGTCACCAGACAGGGCATCACACCCTTTCCGCCCGCGGTGACGCAGCAGATGGTCGAGAATTTTGCAGCCGGTGGAGCTGCGATCAACCAGATCTGTGTCGCTTATGATCTCGGGCTGAAAGTCTTCGATCTGGCGCTCGATTACCCCACGGGCGACATCACCGAGGAAGCCGCGCTTTCCGAGCGCGACTGCGCCGCAACCATGGCCTTCGGCATGGAGGCGATCGCCGGCGGCACCGACCTGCTCTGCATTGGCGAGATGGGCATCGGCAACACGACGATTGCAGCCGCGATCAATTATGCGCTCTACGGCGGGTCGGCGCGCGACTGGGTGGGCCCCGGCACCGGCTCGGAAGGCGAGATGCTGGAGCGCAAGATTGCGGCGGTGGAAAAAGCGGTCGAGCTGCATAGCGACCACCTCGACGATCCCCTGGAGATCATGCGCCGGCTCGGCGGACGCGAGATTGCCGCAATGGCAGGCGCCATCCTGGCCGCCCGGATGGAGCGCATACCGGTGCTGATCGACGGCTATGTCGCGACTTCCGCGGCGGCGATCCTGAAAACCGCCAATCCCTCCGCGCTCGATCATTGCCTGATCGGCCATGTCTCCAGCGAGCCCGGCCATCTGCGCGCGGTCGAGATGCTTGGCAAGACGCCGCTTCTGGCGCTCGGCATGCGGCTCGGTGAGGGCACTGGTGCGGCGCTTGCCGCCGGCATCGTCAAGGCCGCTGCTGCCTGCCATTCTGGCATGGCGACCTTCGCCCAGGCGGGTGTGAGCGACAAACATTAAGGCCGCAGCCGACCCACCGGGCTTTGCTTGCGCCGTCCGGGTGGATTCGCTATTGGCTGGTCAACAAGGGGAGATGGTACAGTTTTTCCCCGCTCCGTGGTGCAACGGGAAGAGGAGGGGGCGTCTTGACGAAGCCTGCGGTGACGAAAGAGACCGGGCTTCGGCATTTCATCGCCGCCGCCAGCTATTCCTGGGCAGGCTTTCTGCGCGTGCTGAAAGAAGCGGCCTTCCGCCAGGAACTCGGCTTCTTCGTCATTTCAATGGCAGCGCTGGCGCTGGTAGGGGCGAGCATCGGCGAGATTGTCGTCGCGGCGCTGTTGTTTCTCGGGCTTTTTTCGATGGAAGCCATGAATACCGCCGTCGAAGAGGTGATCGATAGGATTTCGCCGGAGATTTCGATTGTCGGCAAACATGCCAAAGATCTCGGCTCCTTTGCGGTGACCTGCATGATCGTCGCCTGCTCTCTTTATCTCGGCTTCGTCATCGCCAAGCACCTCTTCTTCGGCGGCGCGTGACATTCCTGAGCTGAATCAGGCAAAACTCTTGCGCTTGCGCGCGACGGCCTGAGCCTCTTCGACGGCCGGCAGGCTCTGGAGCACGCGCTTGGCGGGCAGGATGGCGATAACCTCCGTGCCTTCACGCAGCTTCGATTTCAGCAGGAACTGTCCGTCATGCTTGGCAAGGATCGCCTGGACGATCGGCAGTCCGAGGCCGGTGCCCTGTTCGGCGCTCTTGATGGCGATCGAACCCTGGCCGAAGGCCGAGAGGACGACGGGAATCTCTTCTTCCGGAATGCCGGGGCCGTTGTCCTTGATCGAGATGTATTGTCCGCCGCCGGCCGTCCAGCCGACCTTGACGTGGATTTCACCTCCCTGCGGCGTGAATTTGACGGCATTGGAGAGGAGGTTGAGCACCACCTGGCGCATCGACTTCTCGTCGGCCCAGATAGCCGGCAACTGCCGTTCGAATTGATCCGAAATGGCAATGTTCTTGGCGCGGGCGCGCAGCTGCACCATGCCTATGCAATCCTCGGTGATATCGAGCAGCGAGATCGCTTCCTCGCTTAGTTCGTATTTGCCGGCCTCGATACGGGACAGGTCGAGGATTTCGTTGATGAGATCGAGCAGATGTTGGCCGGAGCGATGGATATCGCCGGCATATTCCTTGTAGGTCGGATTGGCGAGTGGTCCCATGACTTCGGCCGACATCACTTCGGAGAAGCCGAGAATGGCGTTGAGCGGCGTCCTGAGTTCGTGCGACATCGAGGCAAGGAAGCGGGACTTGGCGAGGTTTGCCTCTTCGGCGCGGCGGCGCGCCTCATCAGACATCGATTTCGCCACTTCCAGCTCGGCGATCAGGTCGTCCTTCTCCGACTGGTAGGAGAGGATCCTGAGGTTCGATTTGAAGAGCCGGTCGCTGATGTAGTTGAAGAAGACGAGCGTGGTGGTGAAGAGCCCGGTCAGGCTGATTTCGAGGAGGTCGCGTGACAAGCCGCTCTTGGCGCCAAGCGCCAGGACCGTCGGCGCGAAGGCCACCAGCACGGCTGGCGTCAGCATGAAGTTCGACATCGCGGTGACGGAAAGCGCAATGAGCAATGTTGCGCCCTTGTAGAGAATGAAGCTCGACGGCTCGCAGGTGTCGCACCCCTGCAGCGCAAAGACGGCCCAGCAGCAGCCGACCAGGAATTGGCCGGCGAGCAGCAGGCGGCGCCATTTGCGGGCGCTCTCGGAGGTGATCTCCTGTCGGCGCGCGCGCCGGGCGAGCAGGATGTTGCCGGTGTGACAGGTGAGCGTCAGCAGCGCCCAGAAGAGCAATTGGGTATCTTGAGTGAAATAGACGCCGAGGGCGGTGATGATGACGACGAAGAGCGGCATGATCGTCGCGCCCTGCATCATCGACGCTATATACATCTTGAGTACGTCACGGTCGAAGGCGGAATTGGACGCATGACCGGACTGCAGGCGCTCGCGCGTCTGCCGCACAGCCTTGGAAACGGCCTTGTTGCGGTGGCTGCGCGACCTGTCGACGATAATCTTGTCGGTCGATGTGCTTACGCCGGTACTCATGTGCACGTTGAAACTTCACCCCTGGGTGGATAAGAGCTTAATCGGCAATTCTTAAGAAGATGTTTGCCATCTTTGCCAAGGATTTGTTTTTTAAGGAGGCGAAAGCGTGACACGTGGCCTGCGCCTGATTCGTGACGGCGTGACCGCTTTTGCCCTGCTGGTGCTCCTGGCGCTGATTGCCGCCAAGATCAACGATCGAGCAACAATCAAGCGTGCAGGCGCCTTTCATGCTGCCGATGGCGACAGTCTGACATTGGGCGGGGAGCGCTTCCGCCTCGAAGGCATTGACGCGCCGGAGCTCAACCAAAGCTGTGAACGGGCGGGAAAGGCCTGGGCTTGCGGGCGCGTGGCGCGGGAGGTGTTGCAGGAGATGGTTCTGGCATCGGAAACGCTTTGCCAGGGCGATCGGCGCGACCGCTACGACAGGCTGCTTGTCGTCTGCCGAAGCGGGACGGGCGGCGACATCAATGCCGGCATGGTGCGCCGAGGCATGGCCGTTTCCTATGGTGGCTACGGCAAGGAGGAGGCCGAGGCGAGGGGAGCGAAGGCGGGGCTGTGGGCCGGGACTTTCGAGCGGCCGCGCGATGTGCGCGATCATGCCCGTCACGAATCCGGTTACGGCGACGCGCTGCGCTTCCTCAGGCGGATCGTCGGATGGGAGTAGGGTGATGACCGATGAAGCCAAGCTGGAAACTCTGCGGCGGGAAATTGCCGCCTGTCGCGTCTGTCGCGACGCCCCGGCAAGCGGACCTCAGCACCGGCTGCCGCACGAGCCGCGGCCGGTGGCGGTGATCTCTTCGTGTGCACGCATCCTGATCGCGGGCCAGGCGCCCGGCCTTCGGGTGCATGAGAGCGGTCTGCCGTTTGACGATGCATCGGGCGACCGGCTGCGGTCATGGCTCGGCGTCGACAGAGCAAGCTTTTACGACCGCAGCCGACTCGCCATCGTGCCGATGGGCTTCTGCTTTCCTGGCTACGACGACAAGGGCGCGGACCTGCCGCCCCGCCGCGAATGCGCTCCGGTCTGGCGGCAAAGGGCGATCGCGGCAATGCCGCAGATCGAGCTGGTGCTGGCCGTCGGCCAATATGCGCAGGCTTGGCATATGGCTGACGAGAGACGAGGCAATATGACGGAGACCGTGCGGGCTTGGCGTGACAGCCTCGTGTCCGGCCGGTCGCCGGCGGTGCTGCCGCTGCCGCATCCGAGCTGGCGCAACAGCGGCTGGCTAAAACGCAATTCCTGGTTCGAGCAAGAATTGCTTCCTGTCTTGCAGGAGCGGGTGAAAATGCTGCTTTCCTGAAACAAAATTCTTTTCCTCGCGCGGAATCGGGTTATACAAAGAAAATAATTCGAAAGGACTGACGTGCGCATGGACCGCCTCGACCGAAAAATACTGCGTCTGCTGCAAGAAGATTCGACCCTTGCCGTTGCTGACCTCGCCAAGAAGGTGGGGCTTTCGACGACGCCCTGCTGGCGACGCATTCAGAAAATGGAGGAAGATGGCGTCATCAGGCGTCGGGTCGCCATCCTCGATCCGGAGAAGGTCAACACCAAGGTCACGGTTTTCGTATCGATTCGCACGGCCACCCATTCGATCGAGTGGTTGCGCCGCTTTTCCGAGGTAGTCGCCGAATTCCCCGAAGTGGTCGAATTCTACCGGATGAGCGGTGATGTCGACTATCTCCTGCGAGTCGTCGTGCCCGATATCGCCGCCTACGACGCCTTTTATAAGCGGATGATTGCCAAGATCGAGATTCGCGACGTCTCCTCCGCCTTTGCGATGGAGCAGATCAAGTATTCGACGCAGCTGCCGCTCGACTACATGATTCTTGAGAACGCCAAATCCAACGAAGATTGAAGTCGCCAACAGGTTGCGACGGACCGCTGGCCGGCAGTCGCATATACCGCGTGGGATTCGCCCCGGAATCCAGGTCTCTGAGGCGATTCGCCCGCACGCAGGAATGCGGCGCCTGGAAGCGGCTTTCGAAGAATGTGGCTCTAGCTGCAAAAAAAAGCCGGAAAAATCGCGAAAAAACGCTTCAGTTTCACCAAAATGCTAGAAAAATATATAGCCCGGTAACGATTGCACGGCTATGATGTGTGGCATCAATGAGCATCCTGTCATCATTTTGACTCATTGGTATCGAAATCAGAACACCATGCTCTACACCGCTACCTTGTATAAGTTCATTAGTCGGCTGTAGAGTTTATGTGCTTCACCATTGTGTTCGGCGGGGTCGAACGGTGGAGATTTGAGAATGCGGCATAGCGTTTGCGGCTTGCGATGGAGGTTTCCATTGCGAGGCCGTTTTGTGCGTTTGTCATCTAATTATTTGAATTGTTGTATAAAAATCACGTTGCTGGCGAAAGTTGCTCCAGCGAACCCCTCTCAGATATATCGAGAATTGCTTGAATGCGCCTTCTGTGTGATGACGGTTTGGCGGTTCGATCGATCCGCACGCCGAGATGGCTGTTCAAACTGGGCCGGCTTCAAATTGACTACCCGATGAGACGTCAGCCCCGATCGACAAAGGAATGGATTGGTAAATGAACATCAGAATGGTTTTGCTCGCATCAGCAGCAGCATTTGCTGCATCGACGCCGGTTCTTGCAGCTGACGCTATTGTTGCTGCTGAGCCGGAACCGGTTGAATATGTTCGCGTCTGCGACGCTTACGGCACCGGCTACTTCTACATCCCCGGCACCGAAACCTGCCTCAAGATCGAAGGCTACATCCGTTTCCAGGTTAACGTTGGCGAAGACGTCGGCGGCGACTCTGACTGGGATGCAGTCACCCGCGGTCAGGTTCAGTTCACGGCCAAGAGCGACACCGAATATGGTCCGCTGACCGGCGTCATCGTCATGCAGTTCAATGCTGACAATTCCACCGACCAGGAAGCCAAGCTCGACTC